>DATIPL010000212.1:0-1524 GCA_035471965.1 Gammaproteobacteria bacterium | reverse complement strand
GGTGACCAGCGCGATGATGACCTTGTCCACGCCCTTGCCGAGTATGGCGATCAGCACCAGGGCGATGAGGATCGCCGGAAAGCTGAGCTGAAGATCCACGATGCGCATGATCACCGTGTCGGTGCGCCCGCCGAAGTAGGCCGCGGCGAGCCCCACCGTCATGCCGATGATCATGGCGATAATGCCGCTCATCACGCCGACGCCGAGGCTGATGCGCAGCCCGTAGAAAATCGCGCTGAGCATGTCGCGGCCGGCGCCGTCGCTGCCGAGAACGAAGGTGAGGTCCCCGGACCAGGTCTGCTCGCCCGGCTCAAGCCGCGCGTTCATCACGTCCACCACCGCAAGATCGTACGGGTTCTGCGGAGAAATCAGGGGCGCGAACAGGGCAATGAAGACGATGGCCGCCAACATGACGCACGCGCCGGCGGCCACCCTGCTCTCGAAAAAATCCGAGACAAACCGTCGGAACGGCGTTTGCGCTCGCGCCAGGTCGGCAGAGACGGAAGCGGCAAGATGTTCGCTGGTGGCGGTCATGCCTTCACGTCCTTGAGCCGGACTCTCGGGTCGAGAACCGAGTAGAGAATGTCCACCACCAGGTTGATGATGATGAACATGAACACCGTGATGAGCAGATACGCCACCACCACCGGCCGATCGAGCAACTGGATGGAGTCGATCAGCAGCTTGCCCATCCCCGGCCAGGCAAAGACGGTCTCGGTGACCACCGCAAACGCGATCACGCCGCCAAGCTCGAGACCCAGCACCGTGACTACCGGGATCATGATGTTCTTGGCGATGTGCACCAGTATCACCCGGCGCGCACTCAGGCCCTTGGCGCGGGCGAACTTGACGTAATCCTGCAGCGCCACCTCCCGGGTGCCGGCGCGCGCAAGGCGGATCACCAGCGACATCTTGAACAGGGCCAGGTTGAAGGCCGGCAGGATAAGGTGCTGCATCCCGTCCCAGGTCAGAAAGCTTACCTGGATTCCGAGCAGTTCCGCGGTGTCGCCTCGTCCCGTGGAAGGCAGCCAGCCGAGCATCACGGCGAACACCATGATGAGCATGATCCCGACCCAGAAGGTCGGCAGGCTGAAGCCGAGAATGGATCCCGCCATGATGGTCTTGCTGATCCCGGTGTCGGGCTTCAGCCCGGCGTACATGCCGAGCGGGATCCCGAAGACGATGGCGATGAGCATGGCGGCGAAGGCGAGTTCCAGCGTTGCCGGCATGCGCTGGAGAATCAGCTTCAGCGCCGGCTCGGCGAATATGAACGAATTCCCGAGGTCACCTTTGAAGGCGTTGAGAAGAAAGTACCCGTACTGTTCGTGCCACGGGCGGTCCAGGCCAAGACGGCGGATCGTCGCCTCGATTTCCGCCTGGTCCGCCTCCGGGCTGATGAGCAGATCCACGGGATCGCCGACGATGTTGATGCCGAAAAAAACGATCAGCGACATCACGAAGATGACGACCATGGCCTGAAGCAGGCGGCGGGTGATGAAAACGGACATGACGGCGTCCTGGCTG
>DATIPL010000211.1:0-9404 GCA_035471965.1 Gammaproteobacteria bacterium | reverse complement strand
TCCAGCGGGCGGGCGACCTGAGGAGGCTCTGAACGGGTCGTTTCGCTTTCGAAAGGCCGCAGTGAGCTCGGCTTCGACAATCGAGTATCGGTTGCCTAACCGGCCTCCTGCATATAAAAGGTGTACGAAGGCCGGGTGACTGTCGTCAGATTCCGTCCGGGCCGTCCCGCAGCAGAAAATTGGAGCGTTCGATGTTGAAACGAAGTCCTGCCTGCATGCTCTTCTCTTGTGTTTTTGCCGCTGCCGTCGCGGCCGGGGAACTCGGTGAAACGACCCTGGGCGCATCACTCAGCTGGAAGCCGACACAG
This sequence comes from Gammaproteobacteria bacterium, assembly GCA_035471965.1. GTDB lineage: Bacteria > Pseudomonadota > Gammaproteobacteria > HK1 > HK1 > CAMYJH01. The sequence goes on along the minus strand of DATIPL010000211.1, from coordinate 9,096 downwards.
TGCTCGAAGCCGGCCAAGCTTTTCTTTAACGTCACCGACATCGATTCATACAATTCCGCGGTCGAAGAGTACAACGACTATCTGCTTCAGGTGCGGGCGTATCGGGTCTGCATCAGCGAGGAGGCGGAATCAGATGCCAGAAAGGCCGCGCAGGCGATCGCCGGCGGCGTCGACCAGGTCTATGATGAAATTCGAAGCGAGCTCGAGTCCGCGAGGTCGGAGCTCGAAGCGGCAAAGCAATCGTTGCGGTAACGGACGAGTTCGCTTTTTTTCCGCATGGGATCCGGGAAGATTCGGTTCGTCTGGCGCTCCACCTCGCTGCCCGGTCATTTCCGGCCGTGCCCTGTCGTGGCGGAGTCGGCCACAATCAGAGTGGGGGCATCTATCGAGCTTTGTTTTCGTTTCGAAACTGCCGACAGCCCGGCCGAGGAATATCCGTGATATCTGCGCGGATTGCTGTAGGCCGTGCCTTTCATCACCCGTCGGCCGAAGAGATCCGCCGAAAATCTTCAATCATACCGACCTCGGTCGAGTCGCCGCCGGATAACGCCGGCGAACTGGACCCATCAAATTCCGTTGAATTCCAAATGAAATCCGGCTTCGGATCCCCCTGATCATTCGATATGACGCCTGAAGTCCGCGAGGGGATCTGGAGGCTGGCCGATCCCAAGATCAGCATCACTTCTTTGGCCGCAATGCTGGTCGGCATGGCGCCGGCAGTTCGCGGCGATCAGTATTCGCTAGCCTGGCTCGCCGTCACCGCGGCGGCTCTGTTCTGCATGGAAGTGGCGAAGAACGCATGGGGCGACGTTATCGACTTCGACTCCGGAACCGATCTCGCGGTGCGTCCCGAGGACAGGACCGCGTTCTCGGGCGGAAAGCGGGTCATCGTCGACGGGCTTCTAACGAAGGAGCAGACCTGGCTGGTGGCCGCGATCTTCGGCGGCGCGGGCCTCCTGCTTGGCGCCGTGATCGTGCTTATGCGCGAGCCGACCGCTCTCGCAATTGGCGTAACCGGTGCGCTGCTTGGGTGGTCGTACCACGGGCCTCCGCTGAAGCTTGCCTATCGCGGACTCGGCGAGCTGGACGTGATCCTGTGCTACGGCCCGCTCATCGTGCTCAGCACCTATCTGATCCAGACCCACGAGCTGAGCTGGGCGGCGTTCTGGATGTCGCTGCCGCTGGGAATTTTCATCGCCGCCTTTCTCTGGGTGAATGAATTTCCCGATTACGAAGCGGACCTGCGCGCCGGCAAGAAAAACCTGGTGGCGCGTATGGGACGACACAGCGCCAGCCGTGTGTTGCCCGGGATCTATGCGCTCGGCTTCGTTCTGATTCTCGCATTGCCCTGGCTGGCGCGCGTTCCGCGAGCATCCTGGCTCGGGTTCCTTGCGCTGCCCTTTGCGGTCTTTGCCTGCTGGCACACCTGGAGACGTCCGGAAGATTTCTATCGCTTCCGTCCGGTGCAGCCGGCAGCGCTTTTCGCATTCAACGCCTACGCCATCGGCGTTGCCGCGGGCGTCATCTTCGGCTGACCAATGCCGCGATGGAAAGAGCCGTCAAGCGAATATTCGAGGTGGTGCTGGTGCTCGCGACCCTGCCCTTGTCGCTTCCGATCATGGGGCTGGTGGCTACTTGGATTCTGCTCGAGGGTTCAGGCCCGGTCATCCATCGTCAGACCCGTGAGGGGCAGGGCGGCAGGGCGTTTCTGATCCACAAGTTTCGAACGCTGACCGATGATTCCGGGGGAAAGCCGACGGTCGCGCCGGAAGGCGATCCGCGGATCACACGGTCCGGGCGCTTCCTGCGCAAATGGCGGATCGATGAGCTGCCGCAGATTTTTGACGTGTTACGCGGTGAGATGAACCTCGTCGGCCCGAGACCCGAGCTGCCCGTTCATCTGAAGGAGATTCCGGCAACGATTCGGAAAAAGGTGTACAGCGTTCGCCCCGGCATTACCGGCCCGGCAGCGATCGCGTTTCTTGCGGAGGACGAGTTTCTGGCAACCGTCCCGGAGCCGGCAATGGTCTATTGCCGGATCCTTTTGCCTGAGAAGCTTCGCCTCGAGCTCGAGTACGTCGAGCACTGGACGTTTACGACCGATTTGAAAATCATTGTCCAGACGGCGCTGCAGATTTTTTCTGCTGGAGCGCGCCGCCGGTCACGCCTGATGATTGAGCAGATGGGCGCCGCGCAGAGAGAACCCGGGCCGAAAAGGTGAGTCGAATTCTGGTAACTGATTCCCTGGCTTCAAACTATTGACTTACCCGGCCTCGCAGCGCCTTGGCCCGATACAGCGCCTCATCGGCGAGGCGCAACAGTTCCACCGGCGCCGTACCCTTCGGCGCGGTCGCTACCCCGATGGAAACTCCAGATTGCGGATGGATACCCGCAAGCGCCGGCTGCGTGCTGTGGAAAACCCGCTGGGCGATGTGCATTGCGATCCGGTCTTCGGTGTTCGGGAGTATTACAGCGAATTCGTCACCACCGATCCGCGCGCAGGTTCCGGGTTCGGTGACTCTGAGGCTGGCACGTATTCGTTTGGCCGCCGTGTTGAGCGCCTCGTCGCCACGGATGTGCCCCAGCTCGTCATTTATCGCTTTGAGCTTGTCGACGTCGATGAACAGGAGCGACGTCGTGTCCCGTGAAAGCGATGCCGACAACAGCTTGTCGAACGCCCGGCGATTTGGCAGCCCCGTTATCGTGTCCTCGAGGCTGTCCTTTTCGACCTTGTGCAGCTCGCTGAGATCATGCAGAAATCCGGTAAAAGACCGTCGCCCTCCAACCTCCACTTCGCTAACGGCGATCCGGACCGGGAAGTGCGTTCCGTCGTTTTTCTTTGCGATGACTTCACGGCCCCTGCCGATGATTCGCTTTTTTCCCGTGGCGAGATATCGAGCCAGGTAGTCGTTGTGTAAACCCGCGTGTGGGGATGGCATCAGGATAGAGACGTTCTTGCCCATTACGTCATGGACGGCGTAGCCGAAGAGTTTCTCTGCTCCCCGGTTGAATGACTCGATCCTTCCTTGATCGTCGATGACTATGATTGCATCCGGTGCCGTATCGATAACGGCCTGGAGGCGGTCTCGGGTTTCGCGCAGGTCTTCCGCAACGCGCTTGCGGTCGATCAGCAAGAATGCCGACACCCAGATTGCACCTATTGCAAGCCCGCGATTGGTGAGAACCATCCAGTGCGCGCCGGAAGGCGTTGAAGCATAGTAGCCGATAATGGTTAGAACGGTGCATACGATTGCGACGGCAATCGTCACTTGACGTCCGGAAGCGCGTAGCGAGACCAGGACCGGAACGATGTACGGAACGCCGGCGGCCACTCCGAGCGGAAGTAACAGGTCCGAAACAAAGACAGCTGTGATAATGAGACCGAGAACCGCCGGCAGCCGAATTCTGGAACCGTCCATCTTCGTCGACTCTTCAGTTCCGAGGCTCCTTAATTCCTCTGAATCGGCGCGCAGACCAGCGCCGGCGGTCCCGACGACATGTGTCAGGGACGCTTGAGCGGTAGCGAATTGTCGAAAGCATGAGCGTTTCTTCCGGGAGAAGTTCAGACTTCCGGTATCGAAAGTATAGGAAGAATTAACGCCCATTTCCGGGGCGGGAAAGGGCAAACGGATTGAACCCCTGTGTTTCTGAGCCGCGACTCCCGGAGAAAAACGCCCGGCGTCGCGATGCTCAATGAGACGACGATTCGATTGAAGAGAAAGCAGACGATCGAAAAAGGATCATTGACGAAAGATTTCGCTTTCCCGAATGAACGAGGAAGTCATGCGTGAAATTCTCGCGCTTGGCGCGGATGTGCTCATGTTTCGAGAATAATTCTTCACGCTTCCGCTTCGTAGCGATAGGGCAGGTACTCCGGATACCAGATTTGCGCCGCCACGCGGTCCGCAATCGACCCGGTACTGGCATCCTCCGCGCTGAATTCGGTCAGGCCCTCGCTGACGGCCGCGCTCGCCACTTCCTCGGCTACCGCGCGCGAAACCGGGCCGAGATTCGCCACTTCGGGATAAACGCATCCGGACTTCAGATCGCTTTGCGGCACCTTGGCGGCCACGGCGCGCGCGGCCGCAATCAGCATGCCGTCGGTGACGCGGCGGGCGCCCGAGGCGATGACGCCGAGCCCGATTCCTGGAAAGCAAAACACGTTGTTCCCCTGGCCGATGCGGTGATGCATGCCTTCGTGATCGATGGGGTCGAAGGGGCTGCCCGTTGCGATCAAAGCGCGTCCGTTAGTCCAGACCAGGGCGTCGGCCGGATTCACCTCGGTTTTCGTGGTCGGATTGGAGAGCGCAAAAATCGCCGGTCGTTCAGTGTGCTCGGCCATTTCCCGCACCACCGTTTCTGTAAAGCAGCCGCCTTGTCCCGAAGTGCCGATGAGCACCGTAGGCTTGAAATTGCGCACCACGTCGTTCAAGTGAATGTTGTCGGGCTCTTCGAGCTGCCAGCCCGTCACCATGGCGGGATCAGCAGCGAAGACCTGCTTGAACGGATCGAGACCCTTGCGGTCAGCGAGAACGAGGCCGCGGCTGTCGAGTCCGACGACCCTTTCCCGCGCCTCGGCCGCGCTAAGCCCCGTGTGTTCCAGGGCGGCGATCAACACGTGGATGATCCCGCCGCCTCCGGCGCCTGCGCCGTGGACCACGAAGCGATGATCGACGAGCTCGCGTTTGGTGATGGCGCAAACCCCGTGCACGCCGGCCAGCGTGATCGCGCCGGTACCCTGAATGTCGTCGTTGAAGGAACACAGTCGGTCGCGATAGCGGTCGAGCACCGTCCAGGCCTTTTGTCTTGAAAAGTCCTCCCACTGAAGCAGTGCTCCGGGAAACACCTGCGCCACGGCGTCGACGAATTCGTCGAGCAGGGCGTAATACGCGTCGCCCTCCAGGCGAGGTTCCTTGACACCGAGATAGATAGGATCGTTGCGAAGTGCGACATTATTCGTGCCGACGTCGAGACATACGGGCAGGCACCGGGCCGGGTGAATGCCCGCGCCCAGGGTATACAGTGACAGCTTGCCGATGGGGATCCCCATGCCGCCTGCGCCCAGATCGCCCAGACCGAGGATTCCTTCACTGTCTGTAGCGACAATGACGGCCACCCCGGAGAAGGGCGCTTCCGACAGGGCCTCGCGCATTCGGCCACGGTGCGCGGCGCTGAGATAAAGACCGCGCGGTTTGCGGTAAATGTGGGAGAAAGTCTGGCAGGCGAGTCCGACGGTCGGGGTATAGACTATGGGCGTCATCTCTTCCACGTGCTCGCTGAGCAGCCGGTAAAACAAGGTCTCATTGCGATCCTGGAGCGCCACGAGATACAGATAGCGACTGATGTCGTCGGGCTGTCTCTGATAGTTTTCGTAGACTCGGGCGAGCTGCTGCTCGATGGTCAGGCTCGCTGGCGGCAACAGTCCATCGATGCCGAGCTCGATCCGCTCGTCCAGAGTGAAACAGGTGCCTTTGTTGAGTATGGAATCATTGAGCAGCGCTCGGCCTTTGCGGCTCACGGGAAGATATCGCTCCCCGCTCACCGGATCGGTTTTCGTCTGGTAACGGTGCATGGACTTTACTCCTTGACCTCCTGTGGCGGAGATGCGGTCATCGGCGCTCGTCGGAAGGAATCCATCACGCCGGGGCCCGGGCCGACGTATCGAACGGTGGAGACGAGATGTACCTCAGGCTTATTTTTATGTTGATTTCGCTCGCCTTCTTGATTGATATCAAGAGCGCCGGGTTTTCGGCCGGCCTGGAGTCCGGGTCCTGGACACTCGGATTATCCCCCTGTGGGGGGAGGTAACGCATCGAGGGGCAAGTATACTGTTGTCGGGAGCGCGCCTCCCACTCCGAACCATACGAAGCACACCCCATCTAACGGGTGAATGATCTGCGCGAAGACAGGCGGTGCGACCCGCGTCACTGGCGCAATGGCCCCGAATGGATAAAAAGACAGAAGGATCGGTCGCGAGTCATACGGTAGCTGCGGCTTTCGAGCACTTGACCGGACCCGCTCGTGGTACCGCGACCTGGCTGAACAGCTCCTCCTCCACTCTGGAAGTGTTGCTGAGCGATCGCCGTCGGGTGCGGGTAACCGAGGCCGATGGCGCGCTGGCCGATGAGGTGGTCGTGGCGCGTCTTCACCGTTCCGGCGAGACCTATGAAATCGAGGCCATGGAAGATCATCCACTGTGGGTCAACGGCGATCGCGTATCAGCGAAAAAGCTCGAACCTCGAGACGTAATCGAGTTCGGCCAGGCGGGGCCCCTGTCCCGGTTCGAGCTCTACAGTGACGGCAGCCGCGAACCCAAATCCGTTTCCGACATATTCGGAGACTGCGTCGACTACGTGCGCGTCAGCCGCAGACCCATCATCGTGCGCCTGGGCTGCGCATGCCGCGACGTGCTTCGCGGCTTCACTCTGGAGACCACCGTGCTGTTCCGGGTCTCCGTAGTCGTGGCAATCATCGTGCTTGCCGCGGTCACCGTCGAGCTGAGCCGGGTCAACGTGCAGCTTCAACAGCAGATAAAGAGCGAGGCCGAACGGCTCGAGACAGTGTCCAGCGCATTGACCCGGGCGAGAAAGGAGGCGCTCAGTCCGGGCGATCTCAATGCCCTGCGCCAGGAGCTGAGTCACCGGCTCAGCGCTGCGACCGAGAGACTTGCGCTGCTGGAGGAGCGTACCGAGGCCAGCGCGCGGGTGATCGCCGCCGCCATGCGATCAATCATCTTCCTGCAGGGGTCATACGGTTTTCGGGACAAGGAAAGCGGTCGCATGTTGCGATACATCGTCGACGATCAGGAACAGATCTTGCTCTCGCCGCGCGGTCAGCCACTGCTGACGCTGGAAGGCGATGGGCCGGTGGCCGAGCGCCAATTCACCGGAACCGCTTTTATCGTCACTGAAAGCGGGGTCCTGGTGACAAACCGACATGTCGCGTTGCCGTGGGAGGAAGACGCGGGCGTTGAAGGTCTCGGGCAGCAGGGTATGGAGCCGGTGCTGATCAAATTCATCGGCTATCTGCCCGAAGTGAGGGAGCCGTTTGCGGTCAAGCTGCTCAAAGCCAGCGAAGACGCGGATCTCGCTGTCTTGGAGTGCAGTGGTGTTACCGTTCGCCTGCCACACCTTAATATCAGCGATACGCAGCCCAAGCCAGGCGACGAGGTCATCGTCATGGGGTACCCGACCGGACTGAGATCCATGCTGGCACAGACCGGGAACGTTTTCATCGAAGAGCTGCAGGAGAGCGAGGATCTCGACTTCTGGAAGATAGCGGCACGGCTTTCGGAAGAGAAGTTCATTCGACCACTCGCCAGCCGCGGCATTATAGGTCAGGTCACCCGGGCGGCGGTGGTTTATGACGCCGAGACCACCCATGGCGGCAGCGGCGGACCGGTTCTGGATATATACGGTAATGTAATTGCGGTCAACGCCGCCATCATCCCTGAATACGGCGGCTCCAACCTCGGCGTCCCGGCAGATCGAGTAAGACTGTTGCTGAAAGAGGCCAGCGCGCAGTCGTAAGCAAAGTTCTGAAAAGGAAGAGCGACGGCGTCGGCAAATCAGAGAAGCCGGCGGTGTGGTTGCAAGGATCGTAATACGCAAGAGCCCCCGGAAGGCAGTTGGCCCGGGTCGGATTCGATGACTGCTCCATTCACCGGTGAGCACAGGCCGCATCGATTTCCGCGGCAACCTGCAACAACGGCTGCGTTGTGAGCCAGGCCGCTGCCGGCACGGGAGCTTCGGGTGGAGGCGTGAGTTCAATCGGACTCGTTCCCTTTAAATGGCGTTCACGACCGATTGGCTGAAGAACGCCCGGACTCGAATCGGAGGGAATTCGAGAGCCGGTGCTCGAGAGCCATGAACTTCGGACTCGATCCCCGTCTCAGGGGCAAATTTCCCGTAAAAGCATTTGCTTGCGGAACTCCCGGGCGTGACAGATCCCGATGCTTGGACTATTTAATTACGGTGCGCATCCAAATCATCCAGTTGAGAGAAAAGAACGGACATCGGACACGGGTTCGGAGCTAAAGGATTGATCTCTTGAGAAAAAACCAAATCCACTCCAACGCACAGGCACCCGGCCCGGCGTTGACGCCATGCGGAATTGTCGCATTTACGAGCCATCCGACATCCGATCATGAATAAACCGGCCAGTGCCCCAGCCGGACGGCTCGATTCGGGGCGAGTACGCAGCATGTCGAATCTGCCAGACAAAATCGGTAAATACGAAATCAAAGCTCTGGCCGGTGAAGGCAACATGGGTTCGGTCTACGTTGGCTACGATCCTGTCGACGACAGAGATGTGGCGGTCAAGGTTTGTCACCTTCCGAATGACACCAGCGCAGAGCGACGCCGGCGGGCGCGGAAGGCCATCCACAATGAAGCCCACTGCACCTGGGTCCTCAGACATCCCAATATCGTTCAGAGTTACGAGGATGGAGAAGAGGACGGAGAGCCTTATATCGTAATGGAATACATCGAGGGCGGCGATACGCTTCGATCCTACACATCACGCAAGAATCTGCTGCCCCTCAAATCAGTTCTGAAGATTCTCTATAAGTGTGCAAAGGCTCTCGACTACGCGCACCGAAAAGGCGTGATCCACCGGGACGTAAAGCCGACGAACATCATGCTGACCCCAGGCAGTGAGGTGAAGATTGCCGATTTCGGATTGGCATACAGCGCCAGCAGCAGCATCACTCAACTCATGGGTATCCTGGGATCGCCCCGCTATATGTCGCCCGAGCAGGTCCAGGAGAAAGAAGTTACCTGCAAAACCGACCTGTATTCCCTGGGAGTCGTTGCGTTTGAGCTGCTGGCAGGCCGGACGCCCTTCAATGGCAGCAGCGTCTCGAATCTCGTACGCAAGATCGTTAAAGAACCGGTGCCTTCCATCCGGAGATTGCGGCCCGATCTACCACCGAAGCTCGAGGACGTTCTCCGCCGGGCGATGCAGAAGGAGCCGGACGGTCGCCACGAAAACGGGCAGGAACTGGCGGCGGATCTGATCTGCGTTTTCAGCGAACTCGACGGGCTCAAGTCCGTGGTGGGCGACACGATTCAGGATCTCCACATCGCAAAGAGACTG
>DATIPL010000210.1:0-2705 GCA_035471965.1 Gammaproteobacteria bacterium | reverse complement strand
GAAGGCAACCAGATCCGCCGCCGCCGGGAATGCCAGGCCTGCAGAGAGCGCTTCACCACTTACGAGAAGGCGGAGCTCAGCCTGCCCCGGGTGATCAAACGCGATGGTTCCCGGGTGCCTTTCGACGAGGAGAAGCTCCGCTCGGGAATGATGCGCGCCCTGGAGAAACGCCCGGTGGCCAGCGATCACATCGAGGACGCCATAAGCGAGATCAAGCACGCCCTGATCGCTTCCGGCGACCGCGAGGTGCGCGCGATGACCGTGGGTGAACACGTGATGCACGCCCTGCGCGCGCTCGATCAGGTCGCGTTCGTGCGTTTTGCGTCCGTTTATCGCAGCTTCGAGGACGTCAACGCCTTTCGGGAAGAAATCGATCGCCTGGAAAGCGAGCCCTCTCCCGAGCAGCGGCGCAACCAGATCCCGCTTCTGCCCAACGACTGACTCGGAGGCCCCCTGCGCTGCGGGCGCGGCCGAACCGGCGAGATCCATCGTGAGCAAGACCGAAGATTCCAAACACATGGCGCGTGCGCTGAAGCTGGCGCAGCGCGGTCTTTACAGCACCGATCCGAATCCGCGGGTCGGCTGCGTGCTGGTGAGACACGGCGCCGTGGTCGGCGAAGGCTTTCATGCCCGCGCCGGTGACGCCCATGCCGAGATCAAGGCCATAGAAGCCGCGGGAGAGGCGGCGCGGGGCGCCACCGCCTACGTGACCCTCGAGCCCTGTTGTCATTCCGGTCGAACCGGGCCCTGCACGCAGCGCCTGATCGCGGCCGGCGTCGGCACCGTGGTGGCGGCGATGCGCGATCCCAATCCCGAGGTGTGCGGACAGGGACTCGCGGCGCTCGAGTCCGCAGGCGTACGGGTGCGGGAAGGACTGATGAAATCGGAGGCTGCAGACCTCAACCCCGGGTTCATCAGCCGCATGATCCGTGGCCGCCCCCACCTGCGCCTGAAGCTCGCCGCCAGCCTGGATGGCCGTACCGCCCTCGCTTCCGGCGAGAGCCGCTGGATCACCGGCGCCGAGGCCCGCCGGGACGTGCAAAGACTGCGGGCGAGAAGTTCCGCCGTCCTCACCGGGGTGGGCACCGTGCTGGCCGATGACCCGCGGCTCGACGTGCGCGAGAATTTTTGCCCTCGAGCGGCGTATGACGGCGGGCAGATCCGCCAGCCGCTGCGCGTTATCGTGGACTCCCGGCTGCGCACGCCGCCCGCGGCAAGAATCATTTCGCCGCCGGGATCGGTGCTCGTCGCCACCCGCGATGACGGCACATCGGCGGCGGACGCGCTGCGATCGGCGGGCGCGGAAGTGGCGGCCTTTCCCGCCTCCGGCGAACGCGTCGATCTTGCGCTGCTGCTCGCGAGCCTGGCCGAGCGCGGAATCAACGAGCTGCACGCGGAGTGCGGAGCCACGTTGGCCGGCGCGCTGCTGGAGGCCGGCCTTGTCGATGAGCTGGTGCTCTACCTGGCTCCGGTGCTGCTCGGATCGAATGCGCGACCTCTGGCCGTGCTGGAAGAGATCACCGGCATGGGGCAGCGGCTCGAGCTTCACCTGCAGGAGCTGCGCGCCGTCGGCGAAGACATTCGTCTCACGGCCCGGCCGGGAACGAGGAGATAAACTCGCGACATGAGGAAAGCAAAACAAAAACCGCCGCGGGCTCGCGCAGGCCCCATTCACCCGGCGAAAGGGCGCTGACGTCGTGTTTACCGGCATTATTCAGAGGACGGGCGAGATCGTGTATTGCGACGCCTCCCGGGGCGAAGCCGGAGACCTGAGTCTCGGCATACGCGTCGGCAAAGCCTTCAACCACTCCCTGGAGATCGGCGCGTCGATATGCGTCAACGGCGTCTGTCTTACCGTGGTGGCCCGCGATGGTGACCGCTTTCGCGCCGATGTCTCCAGGGAGACCCTGGCGCGCACCGCGCTTGGCCACTGCGCCGCCGGCGCACGGGTCAACCTGGAGACGGCCGTCACCCCGACCACCGCCCTCGGCGGGCACCTGGTCTCGGGACACGTGGACGGCGTCGGCTCCGTGCTCAGCCGCGAGGAAGACCTTCGATCGGTGCGTTTCACTATCCGCGCCCCGGAGGCGCTGGCACGCTACCTTGCGCCCAAAGGCTCCATCGCGGTCGACGGGGTTAGCCTGACCATCAACGAAGTCAAAGACGCCGATTTCAATGTGAACATCGTTCCCCACACCCTCGCGGTTACCATCATGTCCGATTACCAGCCCGGCCACCGGGTCAATCTGGAAGTGGACATGGTCGCCCGATACCTGGAGCGACTGCTTCAGTACCGTTCCGACATCGGGTAGAGCGCATCAATCACGAGCGCGTGAACCATGTGGTGAGACTAATGGGTTAAGATCGCGCGTTCTCGGAATCCCGCGTCTTTCTCCAGGCCTGAAGATCAAAGCATGGATTTCAATACCACAGAGGAACTGATTGAGGAATTCCGCCAGGGGAGAATGGTCATCCTGGTGGACGACGAGGGCCGGGAAAACGAGGGCGACCTGATCACGCCGGCGTCGCTGGTCACGGCCGAGCACATCAACTTCATGGCCCGCTACGGTCGCGGACTGATCTGCATGCCCATCACCCGGGAACGCAGCGACCAGCTCGGGCTATGGCTGATGGTCAACGACAACCGCGAGTCGCACAAGACCAAGTTCACCGTCTCCATCGATGGCGCCCACGGCGTGACCACC
>DATIPL010000209.1:0-1522 GCA_035471965.1 Gammaproteobacteria bacterium | reverse complement strand
CCGATTGGCGCGGATGCGGGCTGCGGTTCGCCCGAGGGACAACGCAGCTTCTATAAACAGTCGAAAATTTGAACCGCTCGCGTCCGTTTTTGGCCGAGGGTGTTGAAGAAGTCGGTTTTGGACAGGTTTCTGGTGTCCGCTTTTAGTAAGAGCGGACATTTTGTTTCCGCCTCGGCGTATTGCCGGGGCGGTTTTGTGCTTCTGGGCTTTGGGGTTGGGCCCTTTCCGCACTGGATCATGCGAACAGGGGCCTGGGCGGTGGTCTGATGACGTGTTTAGCGAGCCGCCTGAGGTTCTGCACGGTGGCGGCGAGGAGGAACTCGTCTCGGGCGCCGGTCAGGCCTCTCAGTTTGAGCCGGGTCAGCCCGAGGTTCCATTTCACGTCGCCGAAGCGGGTCTCGATCCGCTTGCGCTGTTTGGCAGACTGGCGATAGGCCTCCGTGCCCGTTAGGGAGCGGGCGTAGTCGCGCGCTGCTTCATTGACATCGCGCTGGAGCCGGCGCTCGCGACCGGTCGTGCATTGCGCCTTAAGGGGGCATCGAGCGCAGTCCGTGCGTTTGGCGATGTATTTGAGTGTCGTACCGTCATGGGCCGTTCCCGATGTCCGCAACGCCTTGCCGGCCGGACAGACATAGAGATCGTTCTCCGCATCGTAGACGAAGTCGGCGCGGCTGAACTTTCCCTTGGCGGCCACCTTGCTCTGCTCCCACACTGGAATATGCGGCTCGATATTGTGGTCTACCAGCCAGCCGAGCATCTCGCCGGTGCCATAGGCAACGTCCGCGGCGATGTGCCGGGGCTTCAGGGCGAAGCGCTCTTCGGTGCGCTCGATCATGATCTCGGTCGCATCGACCTCCTTGGAGATGCGCGTCGGCGTCGCCTCCACGTCGACGATCACCGCCTCCTGCATGTCGATCAGATAGTTGAGGCTGTAGCCGAACATCACCTTGGGACGGCCCCGCCGCGTCCAGGCGGCCGCCGGGTCGGTCGGCGACAGCGCCTTGGGCGCGCGCTCGGGATTGGTCGGGCTGTGTTCGCCATCGAGCGCTGCGAGATACTCCCGGACCGGACGCTGCGCCCGCTGCTCGTCCGTCCAGTCAACTTCCGCCCCCTCAACGCGCTGGAACCGGCTGGCGTCCGCCTCGATCACGCTGGCGTCCACCGCAAATCCCTCGCCGCCGACAAGACCCGCCTTCATGCAGCCGCGCACCACCGTCTCGAACACCTTGCGAAGAATATCACTGTCGCGGAACCGGCCGTGACGGTTCACCGAGAACGTCGAATGATCCGGAACCCGCCCCTCCAGACCGAGCCGGCAGAACCACCGATAGGCCAGGTTCATGTCGACCTCCTGACACAGCCGCCGGTCGGAGCGGATCGAATAGCAGTAACCGAGCAGCAGCATCCGGATCATCAGCTCCGGATCGATCGACGGGCAGCCCGTGTGGCTGTAATAGGGGGCAAGCTCGGCGCGAAGCCAGCTCAGATCGAGAACCGCATCCAGACGCCGCACCAGATGACC
>DATIPL010000208.1:0-1994 GCA_035471965.1 Gammaproteobacteria bacterium | reverse complement strand
TCGCGATAAGGCGTGATCGGGACGGACGGGCTGGTGATGATATGGTCGGGCACGACGATGTCCTAGACGCGCGTTGAATGGATGTTCAACGCCAGAATCATCGGCGTCGGCTGGGGGCAGTCGTAGATTAACTCGTAGCCGACCCGGATGCGCATAATCAGCTGCTCTAAATATTGCCTGAAGGTCGAATGGAGGAATCGCGCGGACGCTTATTTGAAGTGCGAAGAACGCTGGACCTTGCGCAGCTTCGAATGGAAGCACGACGACGATATCCCCGACTCTACAATAAGCGCCGCCGCGGAGTCACCCGATGAACCGAGGACGAAAAATCGGCGCAAAGACGGAGACCTGGAAGTGCGGCGGGGACCTCGCTCCGGCTCTGAGCATTCGATGATCTCTGCTGAGGAAAAATCCAGGCGGAATATATCGGGAATCGTCTCCTCGTCCCGCCTCCGGCGTTTCTCGAGCCCTCGACTCGAATGACTCGCTTTACTTCACCGCCGTCACCTTGATCTCCACCAGGTTGTCGGGCGCAAGATCGGTGCCGACGCAGGCGCGGCAGGGCCAGCCGTCGTCGGGGATCCAGTCGCACCATACGGCGTCCATCTCCGCCTTGGCGGACATGTCCCTGAGATAGACCAGGGCCTCCACGATTCGGTGCTTGTCGGTGCCGGCTTCTTCCAGGCTGGCCTCGATGGTTTCCAGCACCGCGCGGGTTTGATCCGCCACCGTCTCTCCCTTTGCCGTCGCTACGGTCCACACGAAGCCGTCGTGCGTCTCGGTCTTGCAGCGGCCTCGGGCCGCGCCTTTGATCCGGGTGATGCTCATTTTCAACTCCTGGCTTGCTCGTAAGTCGGGGACATTCAGAGTTCGTAAGTCATTGATTTGTAATTTTTCGCCATTTCTTATGCGAATCAATGACTTACGAACTCTGAATGTCCCTCTCTACCTCGCTACTTGATTCCGGCCTGCATGAAGGACTGGACGAACTGACGCTGGAATAAGAGAAACGCAATCAGCAGCGGCGCTACCGCGAGCAGGGTGCCGGCGGTGATGATGGACCACTGCACACCGGACTCCGGCGCGCCGAAGATGGCGAGTCCGACCGTAAGCGGCCGGGTTTCGACGGAGTTGGTGATGACCAGAGGCCAGAGAAAGTTGTTCCAGTGATAGCTTACCGAGACCAGGCCATAAGCAAGGTAAGTGGGGCGCGCCAGCGGCACGTACACCTTCCACAGCACCTGCATCGTCGAGCAGCCTTCTACGCGGGCCGCCTCTTCCAGCTCCTTGGGCACGGTCTTGAACGTCTGGCGCAGGAGAAAAATGCCGAATGCGCTTGCCATGTAAGGCAGCCCGATGCCGCTGATGGTGTCCACGAGCCCCAGATGGCTCATGGTGGTGTAGTTCTCCACGATCAGCACTTCCGGCATGATCATGAGCTGCAGCAGCACCAGGGCGAAAGCGACTTCCCGCCCTTTGAATTCAAAGCAGGCGAAGGCGTAAGCGGCAAGAGTGCAGAGTATGAACTGGGCAATGAGTATCGAGGTCACGAGCATGAAGGTGTTGAGGTAATAGCGGGCGAAGGGCGCCTGGTTCCAGGCGGTCTCGAAGTTCTCCAGGGTCAAGGGCGCCAGCAGCTCGAAGTTCACCGCGAACTCCGCCGGATGAAATGCGCTCCAGAAGGCATACAGCAGCGGCGATATCCACAGCAGCGCCAGCAACCAGGCGCCGCCGGTTTCTATCCAGCCCAGTCGCGTTTGTCCCGCCGCGTCGTTCACCGGTAGTGGATCCGCTTGTCCAGAAGCACGAACTGTCCAACCGAAATGATCGCCAGCGCGCCGAGCAGCACCACGGTCAGAGTGGCGGCGTAGGACTCGTCGAAGAAGCTGAACGCCACCTCGTAGATGTAATACAGCAGCAGCGAGCTGGCGTTATCCGGTCCGCCCTTGGTGAGGATGAACAGGTGATCGACCAGCTTGAAGGAGTTGATGAAA
>DATIPL010000207.1:0-2550 GCA_035471965.1 Gammaproteobacteria bacterium | reverse complement strand
CGGGCTCTTCACCTCCGCCGCCTACAATCGCAGCCCCCGCTCGATCCCGCTGCTCAGACAGAAAGTGCGCCGTACCGTCGCGCGCGCGGGCTATCCGGAGAACAGCCACGCCGGTAAGGCGCTGCTCAACATCCTCGAGACTTTCCCGCGCGACCTGCTCTTCCAGATACCCGACGACGAGCTGTACGACACGGCGATGGGCATCCTGCACCTGCAGGAGCGCCAGCGCATCCGGCTGTTCGTCCATCGGGATCGTTACGGCCGATTCTACTCCTGCCTCGTGTTCGTCCCCAGGGAACGCTTCAATACTCAAATCAGACTGGCGATTCAGTCGATTCTGGAAGAGACGTTCAAGGCTGACGGCTCGGAGTTCAACGTTCAGCTGTCCGAATCCGTGCTCGCGCGTCTGCACTTCGTGCTGCACGTGCCGACTGGCGTGAAGCCCGATTTCGACCTTAAAGAGATTGAATCAAGGCTTCGCCAGGTGACCCGCACCTGGAGCGACGATCTCTACGATGAACTGCTGGATCGCTTTGGCGAGGAGCGCGGTACGCGCCTCCACCGCCGTTACGGCGAGGCGTTCCGAGCAGACTACAGGGAAAACTATGATGCCCGCATCGCGGTTCGCGACGTCGAAAAAATGGAGGATCTGGTCAATGATGACGATCTGGCCATGAGCCTCTACCGGCCGCTGGAAGCACCGGAGAACGAAGTCCGCTTCAAGCTGTTTCATCCGGGAACCTCGATCTCGTTGTCCGATGCTTTGCCGATGCTCGAGAACATGGGCCTCAGGGTGGTGGACGAGCGGCCGAGCAAAATCAAGCGTGCCGGAAGCGAACGGATCTGGATGCATGATTTCGGCATGCTTCACAAGGAGGAAGCGGGATTCGATTTCGACCAGGTGCGCGACATTTTTCAGGACGCCTTTGCGCGTGTCTGGCGCAAGCAGGTCGAGAACGACGGTTTCAACCACCTCGTGCTGCGCGCAAAGCTGACCTGGCGCGAAATCGTAATCCTGCGTGCTTACTGCAAATATCTGCGTCAAGCGGGGGTGGCTTTCAGCCAGTCGTACATGGAGCTCACGCTGGCGGGGAACCCCGAGATCGCCCGCAAGCTGGTGAAGCTTTTCCACGTTTGTTTCGATCCCGGCTACGACGGCGAGCGAAAGAACAACGCGGCGAAGCTGGTCGTCGAAATACAGGAGGACCTGGACGCGGTCACGAACCTGGACGAGGATCGGATACTGCGCAGCTTTCTCGGTCTCATTCAGGCAACGTTGCGCACCAACTATTACCAGAAGACGGAGGAGGGCGAGGACAAGGACTACGTGTCGTTGAAATTCGATCCCTCCAGCATTCCCGAGCTGCCGGAGCCGCGCCCCATGTTCGAGATCTTCGTCTACTCCCCGCGGGTGGAAGGCGTTCATCTGCGCGGAGGGCCGGTGGCCCGCGGAGGGTTGCGCTGGTCCGATCGACGCGAAGATTTCCGCACCGAGGTGCTGGGACTGGTCAAGGCGCAGATGGTGAAGAACGCCGTGATCGTTCCGGTGGGATCCAAAGGCGGCTTCGTGCCCAAACAGCTGCCCAGCGGTGATCGTGAATCGATACAGGCCGAGGGGGTCGCCTGCTACAAGACCTTCATTAGAGGACTGCTCGATATTACCGACAACCTGGTGGCCGACGAGATAAAACCGCCAAGAGAGGTGGTTCGCCAGGATGGCGACGATCCCTACCTCGTCGTTGCCGCGGACAAGGGCACCGCCACTTTTTCCGACATCGCCAATGGCATTGCCAAGGAATACGGGTTCTGGCTCGGTGACGCTTTCGCCTCTGGAGGTTCCCAGGGCTATGACCACAAGGGCATGGGCATTACCGCCAGGGGCGGATGGGAATCGGTGAAGCGCCAGTTCCGCGAGCTCGGAGTAAACATTCAGACCACGGACTTCGAGGTCATCGGTATCGGCGACATGGGCGGCGACGTTTTCGGCAACGGTATGCTGCTGTCGGAGCACATCAGACTCATCGGTGCCTTCAATCACATGCACATCTTTCTCGACCCGAGCCCCGATTCAGCCAGCAGCTTCAGGGAACGCAAGCGCCTGTTCGAGACACCGCGCTCCACCTGGGAGGACTATGACAAGAAACTGATTTCCAAAGGGGGCGGGGTGTATTCACGAGCGGCCAAGTCCATCGCGCTCAGCGAGGAAGCGCGAGTGGCTCTGGGCGTCGACGCTAAAAGCCTGACCCCCAATGAGCTGATTCGCGCGATGCTGAAGGCGCCCGTGGACCTGCTCTGGAACGGCGGCATCGGCACCTATGTCAAGTCCAGCGAGCAGCACAACGATGAGGTCGGCGACCGCGCAAACGACGCGGTGCGCATCGACGCATCGGAGCTCCGCTGCAAGGTCGTTGGGGAGGGCGGTAACCTTGGATTCACTCAGCTGGGGCGAATCGAGTACGCGTCCAACGGAGGCCGGGTCTTCACCGATGCCATCGACAACTCCGCGGGCGTCGATTGCTCCGACCACGAGGTGAACATCAAGATTCTGCT
>DATIPL010000206.1:0-4538 GCA_035471965.1 Gammaproteobacteria bacterium | reverse complement strand
GCGTGGTGCCCGCTGGGCGATCGCCTGCGGCTCACTTCCACCGCGGAGTTCAGCGGCTACGATCGAAGCTACCGGCCGGAGGACTTCCGCGCCATGTTCCGCGCCGCCAAAGAGCTGTTCCCCGACGTCGCCGACTATGATCACCCCGACTTCTGGGCCGGGTTGCGCCCGATGACCCCGGAAGGCACGCCCATACTGGGTTACGCACGCTACCGGAACCTCCTGCTCAACACCGGCCACGGCCATATCGGCTGGACCATGTCCTGCGGCTCGGGAAAGGTTACCTCGGACATCATTTCCGGTCGGAAGCCGGACATCGATCTCGAAGGCATGAGCTACGGCTGAACCGACGCCGAAAACCGATCCCCCGGGGATTTTCAGCACGCTACGGCGAAGCGGGGTCTGCTTCCGGCGCCGTCGATCGAGCTGTTCCGGTGCTCGAGCGATGCCGGCACGTTTGGCGCGACGCTCCGCGGAATCGCTTGAACGCGGGCGGCGCATCGTTCACGGGGCGTCCGTCCCCAGGGGGAAGCGCCACCGAACCTTCCCCTGCCTGCTGCTCGCCCTCATGCCGGCACGGGGCACCGGAGCAAAGACGGGTTTTTTCAGTCGCCTGCTGAGCAATCATCCGCCGGCGAGTTTAGAATGTGTCGCGAGGCGACCGCCCGCCTGCACCAACCGGAGGATTGCGACATGTCCACCACCGCAGAGAAAATTTCCCCCGCCGACGGGCCGCTGTTGGTGGACAGGAGGAAAATGCCTCACGAGCTCGACGAAGGGCTCGGGTATCGGGCGAAGATCGGGCTCATCGTTCTGGCCACCGACCAGACCATCGAGTACGAATGCCGGCGTCTGATGGATATTCCGGGCGTCGCCCTGTGGGAGAGCCGCATCTCCAATTCCCAGAGCATTACGCCTGAAACGCTGGCGGCGATGGAAGCCGGGATGACCGAAGCGACCCGCGTCATCATGCCCGGCGTTCCCCTGGACGTGGTCGCTTACGGCTGCACCTCCGGCGGCATGGTCATCGGCGCCGAGAATGTTCACGCCCGAATTCACGAAGCACGCCCGGAAGTGGCCTGCACCACGCCCATGGAGGCGACCTTCGCCGCGTTGCGCGCGCTGGGCGCGAAAAGCATCTGTTTCATCCCGCCTTATTCCGACGAGATCAACCGAAGCATGCGCCGGCATATCACCGAGGCCGGATTCGAGGTGCCGGTGATGGGCTCGTGGAACCTGAGCGAAGACACCAAGGTTGCCCGACTGTCCCCGCAGACCGTGGCCAGGGCTGTGCTCGAGCTCGGCGCACACGAGTCGGTGGATGCCGTGTTCGTCGCCTGCACCAGCGTGCGCCTCGCCGACCAGGTGGAGTCCCTGGAATCTGAGCTGGGAAAACCGGTCACCTCGAGCAACCACGCCATCGCCTGGCACTGCCTGAGGCTCGCCGGCGTCGACGACGCCGTGCACGGATACGGTCGGTTGTTCCGCACGGGGCTTGCCGCCTGACTTCAGCGCGTCGCATCGCCATCGACCGCCGGCTCTCGGCGTCGAATGCCATCGCCGGCTCCACCGTTGCCGCGCTGCGGCTGTTTGTTCTGCTCATTTTCTTGGCTCTTATTGCCGTCGCGCGCGCCGACGGTGAAAGCCGCACTATTCTGGTCTTCGGCGACAGCCTGAGCGCAGCCTACGGATTCGATCTGGAAAAAAGCTGGGTCAGCCTGCTTCAAAATCGCCTGCAGGATCACAACCCGCCGTACCGCGTGGTGAACGCCAGCATCAGCGGCGAGACCACCCGAGGCGGTAGCGCCCGCATTGATTCGTTGATCGCGGAGCACGCACCTGAAATCGTGCTGGTGGAGCTCGGCGGCAACGACGGTCTTCGGGGTATCGATCTTGAAGCGACCCGCAGGAATCTGGAGGACATCATTCAGACCTGCCGGAACGCGGGGGCCAGGGTCCTGCTGCTCGCCATGGAGCTGCCCCCGAACTACGGTCAGAGCTATACGGCGGAGTTCAGAGAGATTTATCGAAGCTTGGGAGCGCGTGAAGACGTCACCCTGGTGCCTTTTTTTCTCGACGGCGTCGCCGGCAATGCGACCCTGATGCAGGCTGACGGCATTCATCCTGAAGCCGAGGCGCAGCCGAAGCTGATGCAGAACATCTGGCCGTACCTCGAGCCCCTGCTCGAAGGCTGATGGGCGAACGTCGGTGACTGGACAATGCGGCGCCGCGCTCCGGTGATTGCTTTTTCCAGCTTGATCGCGCTCGTGATTGCCGGCGTGTGGCTGAGCGGAAGCGCCATAGCCCGCAACCGCGTACCGGTTGCGGCGCCGCCAGGCGCCTTTGAAAGGCTGACGACTTATCTCACCCGTAACGTGGCTGAGACCCGCGACGACCATCGCTTTCCCGAGCTTCGAACCCGGGTCTTCGAAGTCGGCGCCGATGATCTGGTGGAATACACCCGACGCGCCGGCGAACAGCTGGAGTGGAAAGACATCGGCGTGGATCCGCGGCAGAGGAGAGTGCGGGCGCAGATCCGTACTCCGCTGCTTGGCTTCGTCGACGATCTGGAAGCGCGCGTGGAAGCTGCGGGATCGGGATCCGCCAGGCTTCAGGTGCGCTCCAGCTCCCGAATCGGACGCGGCGATTTCGGCGCCAACGCGCGTCACGTGCTCGATCTCTACCAGACGGTCGAGGCGCTGATTGCGGAGAATGGCCCGGGTGAATAAGTGTGGCACTCGCAGCGGTGTCCTGGCGAGAACCGCGATCGTTGCAGCAGCGACGCTCGTCGGAGGCTGCGCGACGCTCGGTTACTACGCTCACTCGGTAAACGGACATCTGCAGCTGATGTCCATGCGTACCCCGGTGGACCAGCTGATTGCCAGTGAGCGGACCGGCGAGGAGCTTCGCCGGCGACTGCAAAAGGCCCTGGCCATACGGGAGTTTGCCCAACGGGAGCTGGATCTGCCCGACAACGGCAGCTACCGCAGCTACGTGGATCTGGACCGGCCCTATGTGTCCTGGACCGTGGTCGCCGCGCCGGAGTTGTCCCTGGAAGCGAAAGTCTGGTGTTTCCCTGTAATCGGCTGCGTGGCCTACCGGGGTTATTTCCGCGAAGCGGACGCGGAGCGTTACGCCGCCGATCTGGCGGCAACGAGCTACGACGTGGTGGTGACGGGCGTGCAGGCTTACTCCACGCTCGGTTGGTTCGACGATCCGCTGCTGGACACCATGATTCGACAGCCGGAATATCGCCTCGCCGGCCTGATATTTCACGAGCTCGCGCACCAGCGCGTATACGCGAAGAACGACTCGGCGTTCAACGAAGCCTACGCGGTGGTTGTGGAGCGAGCCGGGGTGAGCCGCTGGCTGGAGCGTTCGGGAGATCCGGAGCTCAGCGCGCGCTACGCCGAGGATCAGAAGAGACACGCTGACTTTCTCGTGCTGCTCGGTAACGCCCGTCGATCGCTGGAACGGGTCTACGCGTCAGCGCTCACGAACGAGGCCAAGCGCGCCGAAAAGGCGGCAGTATTCCACCGCCTGCGCGCCGACTACAGGGCGTTGCGGCGAAGCTGGAACGGCTACGCCGGATATGATCAATGGTTCGAGTCGGATCTGAATAACGCCAAGCTGGCGCTGATCGCCACCTACAACGCGTACGTGCCTGCGTTGCGGAGCCTGCTGCACCAGGAGGGTGGCGACCTGGCGGCCTTCAACAAGGCCTGCGAAGTTCTTGCAAAGATGCCGTTCAAGGACCGCGAGAGCGCCCTCGAGCGCCTGCACTCCGTTTCATCAGCGCAGCGGACCTGAAATCTCTCCGTTCTCGTCAAGGGGTGGATAAGGCCGGCTGTTCCGCCGGCAGTGCTCGGCGACTTCCGGATGGCACCATTCGAACAGCGTGCGCGCGTAGACTTCCGGGTCGAGCCGCGGGCGTTCATACAGGCCCGCGGCTTCGCGCTGCCGCTGCGCCTCGAACAGCAGTATGGCAGCGGCCACGGAGACGTTGAGCGATTGCACCATGCCGGCCATGGGAACTGCCACGCGAATATCAGCCAGACTCAGGCCCGCTTTGCTGACCCCGTCCAGCTCTGCGCCCAGCAGAATGGCCGTCGGTCGGGTAAAGTCGACCCGGCGGTAATCGTTCGCACCTTCATCCAGATGCGCGGCGACAATCTGCATGCCTCTGTCACGAAGCGCGGATGCCGCGGTATTTAGATCCGGATGGACACAGACACGGACCCACTTCCCGGTTCCTCCCGAGCTCATGTGGTTGGGTTCAAGTCGAGGATTCGGCCATACTGCGTGCGCTTCGAACGCCCCGACCGCATCGCAGCTTCGCACGACGGCGGAAAAATTGTGCGTCTTGTGGACGTTGTCCAGAAGCACCGTGAGATCCGGCTGGCGTCGATCGAGCACGCCGCGCAGCTTCAAGTATCGTTTCGGTGTCATGACTGGGGCGTCGCGGGCGAGGAACGAGGGACGATTGAACGAACGACTGCCAGTTGAGCGCGGAAATTCATACCGTTATTGTACGCGGG
>DATIPL010000205.1:0-6247 GCA_035471965.1 Gammaproteobacteria bacterium | reverse complement strand
GACCCTTGCCAGCGGTCGACGCCTAAAGTGAGCGCGCGGCGTACCCGGGGGTCGTCGAACGGCGCTTTGGTGTGATTAGGCGTGGTCAGCAGCACGCAGTTCCAGTCGCTTTCCTGCACTGCGAGCTTGTCGCCGAGAACGCGCTTGAGCTCATCGCGAGACATCGGCGGCAGGCCGCGAAACTCCATGGCCGCACGGTTGCCCCGGATGGCCTGCACGCGAACCGACTCCTTGGGCGCCTGGATGGCCTTGAAACCATCGATGTACGGAAGAGGCTGGCCATCCGGACCCTTGTGGTGATAGTTGGGGTTGCGTTTCGCCTCGATGAAGGCTCCGGCCTGCTGCTGGACGAAGATGAACGGACCCGTGCCGTTGATGTTCTTCGCGTGCCAGTCATAACCGTTGGCCTCCAAATCCTTCTTGCTGTAGACGGCGTTGAACGGCGTCGCAAGTGCAGGCAAGAAAGCACCGGACGGATATTTGAGCCTGAAGATTACCGTTTCATCGTCCGGGGCTTCGATGGAGTCGACCATCGTCAGCTGCGCTCTGCGCGCGCTGGCCACTCCTTGCGGCGGGAAGATGATCTTGTCGAAGGTAGCTTTGACGTCCTGCGCCGTGAGCGGCGTGCCATCGTGAAACTTTACGTCGGTGCGTACTTTGAAAGTGTATGTCTTGCCGCCGTCCGTCGGCTCCTGGACCTTGCCAACGCAGAGATCGCAGACGAAGTCCGTAGACGCTGAAGGATCATCGGGGTTGATTCTAATCAGAAGGCTGTAAAACGGCGCGACGGGGTGAATCACCCCGAAAGTGGTCTCGCGGTGCAGGTCGTACGACGGCACCTCGCTCGCCACCATGAACGTAAGAATGCCGCCGCGCTGCGGGGCCTGCGATGTCGCGGCCGACGCCGCTACGCCGTAGGCCGCCAGCCCGCCGACTACGGCGGCCGCGGTCAGGCCTTTAACCAGAGGTCGTTTCATTTGTCGAGTCTCCGACACATCGGGCCGTACCGCGGCCCACGGTGAACGCACAGACGCGCCTCGCGGCGCGCCGATGCCGTCAACTACGGCGGGTTAGAGATCCTGTTCAATCCCGTCGCCCACCTCCTTCGCCCACACGCTCGGCGCGGGCAAAGGACGGAGCGCCGACCGCGCGATGCACGGGGCGTTCAGCCGGATTCATCGGAATACTCGAAAAAGCACCCCGAAAGGATGGGGTGCGATCGGATCGGGGACAGGGGGCCCGTGAAGACCTGTCTGTTGTGCCTCTGGCCGTCAGCCGTTCGCGGAACCAGGCCGCGAGAGAGGCGAAAAATACTGCCAGCCGATCCCGGCTGCAATAGCTTTGGGGCCAATCCAAAAAATATTTTCCCGGCTGTCGCCGGCCGGTCTCGTCCTCGAGCCGCTCGAACGGCTTCGAAAGCGCCAGCGTCCCTCAGGAGGTGGATTCAAACATCCGGTCGGGCGCCGCAGGTTCTTTCCTCCGCGGTCGTCATCTCAGGGCCGATTCCAGAATCAGCGCAGCGCTCGCCAGCAGCCACATGAAAAGACCGTAGCCCGCGCTCCATTGCGGGAATCGCCATGCGGGAATTCCGTGGCGCGCCTGCAAAATGAGGTTGGTTCCGGAGAAAGGACACAGGGCGCAGCCGATGGACCAGCCCGCGACATAGAGCATTACCGTTCCCTCCGGTGAGAGGCCGAGAGGATCGAGCAGCGGGACCATCGCCGTCAGACTGATGATGGGATGCAGCCCAGCCGCCGCGACGAGCACCACCACAAGCAGCGCCACGGTGGCGCCCGCGCCGGGAAACCGGGTTTCCGGCAGAGTGATGCCGGAAGCGGCGAAGGCGCTGGAAAGACCCACCGCCAGCACCCCGGCGCTCAAGAACAGAGCCAGCTCTCCCGCCATCCCGGGCAGCCGGACTCTGGCGTGGCTCACGACGCCGGCGCCCGCCTGACCCAGGCCGGCACGCCGGGCAACGCCGATGCACGCGATTAACGGCGCGAGCAGCGCCGTCGCCGTGAGCACGGGAACGTTCGGCCACAGGAGCCGCAGCGCAACGACAGCCACGGCCAGCGCCGCCGGCAGCCACAGCACATCGAGACGCAGTGGATAGCCGGTAAATCCCGCAAGCGATTCGGAATAACGCTTCTTCGCGACCAGATAGGTGAATCCGATCCCGACGACGGCGAGAATCACTCCAATCGGGGCAACCGCCGAAAGGCTCGCCTCGGGCGCCTGATTGAGCGCCAGCGCCATGCCGCCAATGAACGGCGAGTAGAGCACCGCCAGGGAAAAGGTGCGTGAGAAGGCGGAAGCCTCGACCCGGCCGAGCGGCCGCGATCGGGACACGCGGTCACTGACGAGCATCAGGGCGGTGATATTGATGGCGGCGGCGAGCAGATTGAGACCCAGCAGGGTGCGAAGAAATGCTTGCGCGCCCCGGGGCGCAACCCGATCATGAGCGGACCCCCTCGGGGTCGCCATATGTACGAAGCTCACCCCTGCAATCAGCGCGAGAATTGACTGATTTTCATGCAGGAGCCTGGCGTAATCGACGGCAACACCGGTCAACCGACCGACCACCACACCGGATAGTCCCACTGCAACCAGGACCAGACACTGCCGCATCTGCCCGGACGACAGCTCGGCCCAGAGGAGCGCGGCGGCCGTCCAGGCGGCCAGACCGGGAATCCACTCCGGCACCGCGGCGACAAGGCCGTTGGCGATGGACGCCACCAGCATCATCGCGATCAGGGCCCCCGCTATGCTCCGCTGAGTCATTCCGACCGCACTGTCCCCGGGTGACTTAGGGAAACGAGACTCGTGTCAGCTGCTGCCGGCGCCGGGATGCTCCAGCCGGGGCATGCGATCATGTCTTTGTCAGTTCAAACTCGTGGTGGCAGCACTGCGGTCACATCAGAGCTTGACGTCGTGGCGCGGGCGGCCGAAATTTCGCGCCGCGTCCACCGAGCGCGCCACGTCTTCCTCGAGCATGAATCCCTCTGCCACCAGCTTTCTGGCGGCAGCCTCGATGGCTCGCATGTAACCTCCGGCGTGACCGTAGCGCTTCAGAATCGAGCGCCTGGGATCGCCGGTGGCGTCTCGCTCTTCCGGGGTTTCCGGAAACGGAATGTAACTGCCGTTGAACAGGTACATGGCGCCGTGGCCCAGGCCGCGAGCGCGCAGGTTCCAGCCGGTATAGGTGCCCAGCGGCACCGCCGCCATGGGCGCGAGCACGCCGCCCAGGTCGTTTCCGTCCTCGTCCGGCGCCGGCACCTGCACCGCGTAACCCTGGGGGTCCACCACCTTCGGCGGTTCCTTAGAGATGATTCCCTTATCCGCCTCGGGACCGTAGTCGAGCAGGGGCAAGCGGTTGGGACCGAGGGGGAGCATGAGCCCGGGAATTTTCGGAAATCGCTCCCGCCATTCTTCGAAGCTGACGAGGGTTCCGTCCGCGCGGCGGGGAACGCGCGACGGCGGCGGCGGCTTCCCTTCGCTGGCCCAGCGGTCCATGGCGTCCAGCATGGCGCGAAACAGCATCGAGGTGGACACCACGTTGAGATAGTTCTGGCACGGCGATCTCGTTGGTTTCTCCAGAAGCGGATCGGCCAGATGCTGCGAGCTTGCCCAAAGATAACAGCGAACATTTTCGGGCTGTTCCAGATCGTTGCCCTTTGTGTCGGTGTGTACCAATGATCCGCGCCGCTGCCAGTACTCCGTCGCCGACTGAGTGTGAATGACGAGCGGATCGCTTTGCGGGCGCTTCAGGATGGCGTCGGTCTTACCCGTCAGGTGATTGGTGCTCAGGGCGTAGGAAAAAGGAAAGCGATCGGCAATATTGTGATGGTCCTCGTACTGCTGCCCGGCGGGGTTCACCACGCGTGCGAAACGGTGGTTCATCCACATCAGCCCGCAGCCGGAAACATGGGGCAACACGCCGTCGAAAACCCTGCGTCCGTCGGCGTCAGCGTTATAGCCGCAATTTACGAAGTCCCGTATGGCGCGGCCGGTTTGTGAACGTCCCCAGGCGTAGGCCTTGTCGATACGGCCGTTAAGCGGGTTTTCCTTTCCGGTAGCGTCCTTGTCGCCGTAACGGAGGAAGCTCACCGCATCGCGCACCACGGCGTTGCCGAGCCCCAGGACCAGCGGATCGCGCGCCGTATAGATGATTTCGTAAATCCAACCCGGCTCGAAACCCGTCGGGATGTATATATGCTGGCGTGAAGGAACCACCGCGACTTCCTGCCCCGGGATTTCGATGCCGGCGCCGCCCTCGACCCGGGCGAAGGTCCATGCGTCCGCAGCAATACCCTCGCGTTCGGACGTCGCATAGCGCCTGCGGGTCAGCTTCGCCTTGCGCGTGTCCATGAAGGCGGTGGGATAGCTGTGGGTGGAAACGTACCCGCTCAGCGGGAAGGAGCGGTGACCCGGTTCCGAGGTGATGAGTTCCGTACGCACGAGGCCGGTGATGGGCTTGCTGCTTTCGCTGGCAACCGGAACTTTCAGGATCATTCGTCCGCTGCCGGGCAGCAGATCGCCCTGCCATGCCACCCACGCAATCGTGTAGCCGCGACGAAAAAGGAACCCGTTACCGGCGTGTTGGAGAGCAATCGGATCGTTTGAACCGGGCGCATCGCAAAAGTACTGCAGACAGCGCTTGTTGCCGCGGTTGCCGAATTCGAAAAACAGCCGGCGGTTGCCCTTGGCCGGGTCGATAGGGCGGAGAATGAACACGTCGGCGGCGCATTCCACCTGACCGCTGGAGTTTTTCGGCGCCTTGTCGAGATCCACGATATCCGCGTACAGGGGATCGAAAGGGTTGACGCCGAAGCGAATGCGGCCCTTGAGGCGCTCGAACGGACCTGACTGTTCGAAAGCGTGGCCGCCGGCAAACGGCGCGCGCTCGCTGATGCGGATCTCGACCCGGCTCATGATTCCCCCGGAGCTTATGCGGATTGAAGCTCAGTTCTTCCGGCCGGCGCGCGCCTGCTGGGAGAGTATCTCGCTTTCTTGATCATGCGAAGGGCCGTTGCGGCAAAACTGCTTCCCCACAGCGACGCACCGCCGAATCATTTCTTTCTGCCGACGCCTCTCTTCGTCGGACCCAGCTGCCTGGTGATCATCGCCTTGTCCTCATGAAGCAGATTCTTGGAAATCGTATGGATCACTCGCTGGCGCAACGCGCTGCTCATGCGTTCCCGTAACAGCCCCAGAAATGCCGGCGACGCCGCCAGAATGAGATCCTCGAACTTGCCGCTGGTACGGGCGCTTTCGATGTGCGCAATCAGCTCACGGGCAAAGACCTCCGCTTCGTGTCGTTTCGGATCCGTGTCGGGGGACATTGCGTGGCGCCCCTCTCCGCCGCTGTCGAAGACGCGGCCGGGAATGTCGCTATAGATGTCCTGAGCATGCAGTCGGCTCTCGGGGTGCACGAGCGCCGTTTCCTCTTCGAGCGGAGCGTCGGGTTTACTGCAGCGGAAGATGCGAGCGTGGCTACTCTCAGCCACCACTATCCAATATCTGTTTGTTGCCATGTTTTTCCATCAAGCCGGCCGGTCGGCCAGTGAGCCGCTGTTCACGAAGCGCACGATGAGGGCCGGCCATTGAATAACCCCCTCGGCGCCGGGTTGGTTAATATATCTAACAGACCTCTTCCTGACGACTCAACTGGCCAGATTAAGATCATGATCCGCGGCGTGCTCTTCGATCTGAGCGGCGTGCTTTACGTGGGCGGCAAGGCAGTCGAGGGCGCGGGCCGGTCCCTGGAGACCCTGCGTCGAAGCGGGGTCAGGGTGCGCTTCGTCACCAACGTGACGCGGCTTCCCGCGGAGGGAATTCTTGATCGGCTCACAAAGATGGGCTTCGAGATCAGAGATGACGAGCTCATCACTGCGCCGCGGGCCGCCAGAGCCTATCTCATGAAGAGTGATCTCTCTCCCTATCTGCTCATCCACCCGGCGCTGGAGCCGGAATTCTCCGATCTCGTGTCGGACTCTCCCAACGCCGTGCTCCTGGGAGATGCGGGCGACGATTTCAATTATGCGAACCTGAATCGCGCTTTTCGCCTGCTGATCGGGGGAGCCGCCTTCCTTGCCATGGGAAACAATCACTATTTCCGCGAGAACGGCGGATTGAGTCTGGATATTGGACCCTTTGTCGCGGCGCTTGAATATGCCTGCGGAAAGAAGGCCACGATTCTCGGCAAACCGTCGCGCGACTTCTTTCATGCCGCTGTAGAGGCTTTGTG
>DATIPL010000204.1:0-1529 GCA_035471965.1 Gammaproteobacteria bacterium | reverse complement strand
CCCTGCTGCTCAGGCGCCCGCCCGCCCGCGGGCGACGGCTTATCGTCGGCGGCGGCCGGGGGGACATCCGCCGGAAGCGGCTGCGGCGGCCGGCTGACCGCCTGCGGACGATTATCGGGAGTTTCCCGGTCGCCGCCGCGGCCGCCCCGGCGCCTGGAGTTTTGACTGCCGCCGTTTTGTCCGCCGCTGTCGCGGCGTTCGTTTCGCCGCCGCCCGGCGCCGCGTTGCTGCGAGTTTCGGGAGTCGGCGCGCTTGCCGCCGGCACCGCTTTTCCCGCCCTGGCTGCTACTCTTTCGCCCGCCGCGGCGGCGACGTTCACGGTCCGAGGACTGCGGGCCCGAGCTGCGGCCACGGCCCCGCGCTCTCCGATTCTGCTGGCCACGACCGTCGCGAGCTTGCGCAGACGATTCCGTGGATGGCTTCTCTCCCGGGGCGAAAAGCATGCCCCAGAGCCGGGTAAGAAATCCGGGCCCGGACTCCGCTTTTTTCGCTCCGCCCGTGGGCGCGGGCAGCGCGGGGCTAACGGCTTTCACCGCCGGTTCATCCACCCGTCGTCGAGTTGCTTCTTGTGCAATCTCGGCGATATCCGCCGACTCGGTGGCAAGCTGGTAGCTCGCCTGACGATTGGCGTCGTGGGAGGGGTCCACGTCGCGCACGCGGTGGATCTCATAGTTCGGCGATTGAATCAGCGGATCGGGAACCATGATGATGGCGATGTCCTGCCGACTCTCGATTTCCCGGATCGAGGCACGCTTTTCATTCAGGAGGTAGGTGGCGATTTCCACCGGCAGCTTGGCGACGACCTTGACGGTATTCTCTTTCATCGCTTCTTCTTCGACGATGCGCAGCACCGACAGCGACAGCGACTCGGGCCCGCGCACGTTTCCGCGGCCGTTGCACGTCGGACAGGTTCTCTGGCTAGAATCGCCGAGCGAGGGGCGAAGGCGCTGTCGGGACATCTCGAGCAGCCCGAAGCGGGATATTCGACCCACCTGCACCCGGGCCCGGTCCTGCTTCAGCGCGTCGCGAAGACGGTTCTCGACGTCGCGCTGATTTTTTACCGGCGTCATGTCGATGAAATCGATGACGATCAGGCCTCCGACATCACGAAGCCGCAGCTGGCGAGCGATCTCGTCCGCCGCCTCCAGGTTGGTGTTGAGCGCGGTCTCTTCGATGTCGCTTCCCCTGGTTGCGCGGGCCGAGTTGATATCCACGGTCACCAGTGCTTCCGTGTGGTCAATCACCAGAGCGCCGCCTGACGGCAGCCGAACCTCGTGGCCAAACGCGGACTCGATTTGACTTTCAATCTGAAATCGGGTGAACAACGGCACGTTGTTCTGATAAAGCTTCACTTTGTTCAGGTTCTGGGGCATGACCTGGCCCATGAACTCCCGCGCCTGCTCGTAGACTTCCTGTCGATCAATGAGGATCTCGCTGATGTCCTGCCGGTAATAATCCCGAATGGCGCGAATCATGACGTTGCTTTCCTGATAAACGAGGAAAGGGGCGGGCTTTTCCGCCGCGGCCGT
>DATIPL010000203.1:0-1597 GCA_035471965.1 Gammaproteobacteria bacterium | reverse complement strand
TTCAGCGAGTACCGTTGGCTGTGGGATGCAACGGCGACATGGGCGGAGCATTTCGTGTTCCCGAACGACCAGCTGGAGCACGATGATGCGGGCTACTTTTTGCGCACCCTTGATGAATCGCTGGAGGTGGACCGAAGCTTGCGCCGGTACGGCGCGTACCTGTATTTCTTCCATCACGTTATGAAGCTCGACGCGAGCATCGTCCGGGCGACGTTCGAAAATGCCGAGAGTTTTGATTCACTGACGGCCCTTGACGGGGCCTTGCCCGGCGGGATCGCGGACCATTGGGCGGAGTTCACGGCGGCCAACTGGAACGATACGAACAACCCCCCGGTGGACGGCTACGAGGCGGCGGACGGGTTGAAGCAGGGGGCGGCGGATTCGACGTCTTTTGAGATTCCGGTTCTGACCGGCCCGCAGCACACATTGCAGTTGGCGATCCAGGGCGACGGCCTCGAGCCGCTCAGCGCCCAGTATTTCTGGTTCAAATTGAATGATCCGATGATCCGCTCGATCCTGTTCGCCAACGGCTTGACTTTCAACCTCGAGCACGGCGTTCCCCCGCGCCTGGAGGCAGCGACCGGCGATGAGACGTTCTTCGCGCGCGAGTTCGCGCTGACACCAGCGGAAACGGACCGCCTCCATGTGCTGGCCCTCGTGAAGCAGAACGGCATGTGGAATCCTGATCTACTCGACCTGACCGACGTGGCGTTCGCCACATTCTGCAACGAAGCCGCCAGCGAGAGTCTCGAGGAGATCGTCATTATCATGGCCAACGCCCGCTGGGAGGACGATGAACGCGACCCGGTCCAGCAGCCTGGGCTCAAATCGAGTCTCCTCCTCTCGAACATGGGGTGCGGCGGCTGGTCGGGCACGGCGAGCAATACGGCCGACATCGAAACCGAGTTCGAATCGACTCAGTTCAGCGCCTTCTTCACCCCCGTCGAGTTCACGCGCGATACGCTGTCGCTCGAGGAGATCGCCGCCGGCGCGGGCGAGGTCCATGTCCCGGGCATTGCTATCATCCCCGCAGGGAATATCATCGGCTTGACTGGCATGCCCTGGGGCAGCTATCGAATCGCACAGAGCACGACGGGCCAGTGGAATTACAGCTCCGTCTCCGGGGACTGCTCGGAGTCCGGGTCGGGGACGTTCGTGGCCGGCGATGCGCTGAGTGAGTTCTTGCACATCGCACCCTATCTGAGCGGGACGCTGGACAACGAGATCCCCTCTCTGTACCGGTCGTGGGTAATGGACGTGACCTTCCGCGACGGCAACGAGCTCATCCATGGTCTGTGCGTGGACGACAAAGGGAACACCAAGGAATACGACGTTCCCTTCGAGGCTTCGATCGTCGGCCAGTACCGCAACACCTCGCTCGGCACCTTCATCATCGAGCCCTCGGGCGACCAAATGCGGATCGAGGACCTGAAGGTCAGCGAGGTAACCATCACTATGGACCTGACGAGCACATCCATCCCGTAGCCGGGTCGCCGGTCGCTTTCGATTCCCCTCATGCAGAGCCGGACGGGGCCCGGGAACCATCTGCCGGACGGGCTCCCCCATCAGCAAGGCGTCAGAACTCCATTCATTGCAG
>DATIPL010000202.1:0-3958 GCA_035471965.1 Gammaproteobacteria bacterium | reverse complement strand
AACTCAGGAACATTTTTCGAAGCGCGAGCTTACGAAGTGACTCGCTGACTCCCGGCGACAGGAACCCGCTGTAGTCGCTGTCCTCGTTCAGAGATTCGAGGGGGGGCATGTCTTCATCGTTGAGCACACGCTCGGGTTCGGCGGGCTCATCGGCATTGACGGCTTCGGTCTCCTCCGCCGGCTTTACCGCAGGCGATTCCTCGACCTCTCCCCGGCGAGCGCGCCGCTTGCGCGACGACCAGCGCCTGAGAAAGCTTCCATCTCCGAAGCTTTCAGTGTCTTCGATGGCGTCCGAGGACTTCGCGTTCTCTTTTCGCATATTCTGAATCTTCGACCCAGTCCTTTCGTTTTCTCTTGCGCTTGATCTCCGGCTCGTAGTGGGTAATGACGAAGCGCTCCACCCACTGAAGCACCTTGTCCGGCATCGGCACCGAGAACACGGGGTCGTCGGACTCCATGTGGGCGTTGGCCTCGTCCTGGTTGGCGGTCACGAAGACCGGCTTGAGCTCGAGCCGATCTTCGTCGTGCTCATCCTCGACGTAGCAGACCACGAACAGCCGCGGCTTGTCGCTTTGCAGGTTGTACCAGTAGCTTTCGCAACCGTCCTTGAACAGCTCCACCTTGAGTCCGCTCCAGAGATACCGGTCGCGGATATCGTCGTGGTGCACCTGGGTGCGCCGCACGGAGCGGCTCAGATCCTCTCCGGCGACCACGGCGACGGCTTCCCACTGGGGCTGGGTCCACTGGCCGACGGTGGCCAGACGACGCTCCATCAGCACCGAGACGGGGAACGCCGAGGTGATTTCTGACGCTGTTATTTCGCTCACTGCGGCTTCTTGCCAGGCGCTGCCGGACGGTTAATCTGCGCTAACATACCACGCGCGGACCCGAGAAACGCAACGAATGACCGGCGCCGCGGCGGGGCACCACACGCGGGTGGCCCGAGTCTTGCTAAGATCCGCAAACAGGCCGGCCGATTTCTCATCCCGTCGACTCCGACCCGGCCTGACGAAAGGATCCCCATGGCAACATCGAAACGACCCTATCGCCCGCAAATGACCCAGGCCGGGCTCGCCCCCACCCACGCGGTGGTGGCGGTGGACGAGTACGGCGATAACCGGGACATGCAGATCGCCGGCGAGTTCCCCTTGACCATCAAGGTGGACGACAAGGAGGTGGTCACTCTGATGACGCTGGGCACTTACCCGGAAGCGCTGACCCTGGGCTATTTGCGCAACCAGCGGTTCATCGAAGATCTGGAGGAGATCGAATCCGTGGCGGTGGACTGGGACCGCGAGCAGGTCTCGGTAATCACCACCCACGGCAAGGGCATCATCGACTGGGAAGGCAAGATGGCCAAACGCACCGTGACCACCGGATGCGGGCAGGGCACGGTATTCTCGTGCACTATCGACAAGCTCTACGACGTGCGCCTGCCCGAGATCACGCTGAAGCAGTCCACCATATACGGCCTGCTCAGAAACCTGGCCGAATACAACGACATTTACAAGAAAGCGGGCGCAGTCCACGGCTGCGCGCTGTGCAAGGACTCCGAGATTCTCACCTTCGTCGAGGATGTCGGCCGGCACAACGCTGCCGACGCCATCTCCGGCATGATGTGGCTCGACGGCGTCGGAGGCGGCGACAAGCTCTTCTACACCACCGGACGCCTCACTTCCGAGATCGTGATGAAGGCGGCGCATATGGGGATCCCCGCCATTCTTTCCCGGTCCGGCATCACCCACATGGGTCTGGAGATCGCTCAGGACTTGGGCGTCATCATGATTGCGCGGGCCAAGGGCAAGCACTTTCTTGTCTATAACGGCGTCGATCAGATCGCCTTCGACGACAAACCAAAGTCGAAACCCCCGCCGCGAGCGTCCTCCAACGCCGCGAACGTGGCCTGATTTCCGATGACCAGGGAAAAACCGGACATGCCCGTGCCGCTGCGCGACAGCGGCGCACAATCCTCGTTGCCGCGTTTACTCAGCGTGCGCCAGGCGGCCGACTATCTGCAGATCAATGAAAAGAAGGTCTACGCGCTCGCCAGCGAGGGCCGCATCCCCGGCACCAAGATCACGGGCAAGTGGCTGTTCCCCCGGGATCTCATCGATCAGTGGCTCACCGAGTCGAGCCACGGCGGTGTGCTCACCGATCGCCTGGTAGTCGCCGGCAGCGACGATCCGCTTTTGAATCGGGTCATCTCACGTCTCGCCGAGGTCACCCAGTCCCATGCCCTGGTGAGCTATACGCCCACCGGCACGCGGCTCGGTCTTTCATTACTGGCCGCCGGACGCTGCGACGTGGCCGCCATTCACTGGGGGCCGGCGGAGGAAAGTCATCTGAGGCACCCGGCGTTGATCAGGCAGTTCGCCGAGCACCAGCAGTGGGTGATGGTGCGTGCATTCCTGCGGGAGCAGGGCCTGATCGTTTCGGCAAGAGTTCCGGAGAAAGATCGCGACGTCAAAGCGCTCGCCGCCCGACGATTCCGCTGGGCGCTGCGCCAGGAAGGCGCCGGCTCGATGCGGTTTCTGGACGAGACGCTGTCCAAGCACAAGCTCAAAATCAGCGACCTCCATTCGGTGGTGACCGCGCGCTCCGAGCGTGAGGCCGCCACCACCATCGCCATGGGTGAAGCCGACATCGCGCCGGGCTGCCACGCCGCTGCCACCGAAGCCGGACTGGAATTCGTCTCCACCGGCTGGGAGGCCTTCGATCTCGTCCTTTACAGGCAAGTGTTCTTCCGCACCCTGTTTCAGAAGATGCTGGATCGCTTCAAGGACATCGACACCCAGTCCGTGGGCGTGGCTCTGAACAGCTACGAGTTCGACGACCTGGGCAAGCTCGTGTGGGCGGCACAGTCGTAGCGCGACTCGCCCATCGAGCATGCCGTAGATTCAACGCGTTTATCGAGAGGTCACAGTCTCCGTGGACGCAATTCAATGCGGCGAAAAAATCCGCTTTTTGATTGACCGCTGGTGTGAACGGCGCGAACTCCAACCGCTCAGACGTCTGCTGAACGGCCAAGCCTCGATTAACGGGCTCACGGACGGCTGGATCGAGATACGTGACGAGCTGAGAACCATACGGGCACAGGACAAAGCGGTCTTGAGGAACGACGAGATGAAGGTCGTCGCAGAACTCATTCAGGACATCGAGCAGGACGTATTGAAGCGGTGAGTCACTGCAACGATTTTTGAAATCAGGCATCGGCGTTGCTGAGCTGATCCAGCGGGCATTTTCTTTTGCTGATGGAATTCGAAGACAAATGCGTTCTCGTCACGGGCTCCTCCCGGGGTATCGGCAGGGCGACGGCCGCCGCCTTTCTTCAGAGGGGCGCGCGTGTCGCCATCAACGGCCGCACCGGAGAATCGGTGGCCGCGGCGATCGCTCGGCTCGGCGCAAGCGATCAGGTGACCCCGGCTCCCGGCGACGTGAGTACCCGCGCCGGTTGCGAAGCCATCGTCAACGCGGCGATTGCCGGCCTTGGTGGAATCGACATTCTGGTCAACGGTGCCGGTGTCGCCTACCACGCGAGCATAGAGGACAGCGACGAGGCCCTTTGGGACCGCACCGTCGACATCAACTTGAAGGGCACTTTTTTCTGCTCGCGCGCGGCCCTTCCCGTGCTTCGCGGACGACGTGGCAACATAGTCAACCTCGCCTCCGACGCTGGACTGATCGGGGAAAGAGGGCTGTCGGTTTACTGCGCGTCCAAAGGCGGAGTGGTGAACCTGACCCGCGCCATGGCCCTCGATCTCGCGCCACAGGTTCGTGTCAACTGTGTTTGCCCGGGATACGTCGACACCGATATGGTTCGCCGGGATCACATTGAACGGTCGGACGATCCGGACTCGGCGGAACGGGAGGTGAACGAGTCCGCGCCCATGAAGCGCATGGCCCGGCCGGAAGAAATTGCCACGGCCATTCTTTATCTCGCCTCCAGCGATGCAGGCTT
>DATIPL010000201.1:0-3278 GCA_035471965.1 Gammaproteobacteria bacterium | reverse complement strand
GAGTTTCAGACGGCGCTGGAGGCGATCAAAGCCGGCCGCGTGCAGGGCAAGGTCCTGCTGGCGATGGCGTGAGCGCGATTGGGCAGGCGGGTCGCGCCCGGCCGCGCCAGGGTGCCGTCAGCTTTTCTTGGCCAGCAGCTTTTCGTGCATCTCCGCGTTCCACTGGGGACCGGGCGGCGGCGCGCCCTTTTCCAACGCGTCGCGAAAGTACTGCGGCACGCCGAATGCGCCGACGTGGACCGCGGGATTGTAGAACCGGGTCCGTATCTTCTCCTTCGAAAAGCGTTGCGCGATGACTTCGATCGACTGCGTCGCCAGGGTCGAGTCGTCGCTGGCAAAATAGAACATCATCGCGCCTCCCACGTAGGTCGGCACGGCGGCGCAATAAAAATCCACCGCGGCGAATGACCGGCGCAGCCGCTCATTGGCCTGAACGGCCTCTGCGGTCTGAAACCAGCCGACCCCGGTGTGCCCCACCATCACGCCGCGCTCGCCCAGGCGACGGCGACAGGCGGCGAAAAACTCTTCGCTGTAGAGGGCCTCGCCCGGGCCGACGGGGTCTGTGGAGTCGCACACGATGACGTCGAAAGTTTCCCTGCTTTTCTTGACGAAGCGAAAGCCGTCGTCGATGACAATGCTTGCCTTGGGGTGATCAAAGGCGCCGCTGGAATGGCCGGGCAAATAGGTCTTGCACATGTCGATGACGGAGGCATCGATTTCCACCTGGGTCACGGATTCCACCCGCGGGTGCTTGAGCGCTTCCCGCAGCGAGCCGCCGTCGCCACCGCCGACGATGAGCACCCGCCGTGCGGTACCGTGTGCCAACACCGGCACGTGGATCATCATCTCGTGATAAATGAACTCGTCCCGCTCGGTAGTCTGAATGATTCCATCCAGCGCCATCACGCGGCCGAAAGCGCGGTTGTCGAAGATGATCAGGTGCTGATGTTCGGTTTCACTCTCGAACAGCACCCGGTCGACGTCAAAGTGCTGCCCGTAGCCGTCGAAAAGCGATTCGAGAAATCGTCTGCTCATTGGATCGGTCTCCTCTCAAGCGCCTACGCTTGTTCGGGCGGGAAATCAATCGTCAATGCGTGGTGCCGGGAGAGAGACTCGAACTCTCACGAGGTTGCCCCCACCAGATTTTGAGTCTGGCGCGTCTACCAGTTCCGCCATCCCGGCTTTTCGGGGCGCGTAGTATAACAATCGGATCCGGGACCATGGAGCGGATGTGCCGCCTCCATGACGCGCATTCCGTCTGCTACCATCGCGCGCCATGCGCGTGGACGAGTTTCGATACGAACTGCCCCAGGCGCTGATTGCTCAACGACCGGCGGATCGGCGCCGCGACAGCCGGCTGCTGGTCCTCGACGGTCGCAGCGGGGCGTTGGAGGATCGTCGCTTCAGCGAAATCGGCAGCCTTCTGCGGCCGGGGGATCTGCTGGTGCTCAACGACACCCGGGTGGTTCCGGCCCGACTCGAGGGAAAAAAAACCAGCGGCGGCGCGGTGGAGATTCTGCTGGAGCGCCCCCTCGACGAGCGCCGCTTTCTTGCCCAGGTGCGTGCGAGCAAGTCACCCAGGTCCGGAACGGTGATCCGGATTGGCGAGGTGGAAGCGACGGTGCGATCCCGGCGCGGGGATCTGTTCGAGCTCGAGCTCGCTGACGGGCACAGCCCGAAATCCCTCATGCGCGATTACGGAACGATGCCGTTACCCCCCTATATCCGACGGCCGGCGAGCGATTCGGACAACGACCGCTACCAGACCGTGTATGCCAGGCGGGAAGGCGCAGTGGCGGCGCCCACCGCCGGACTGCACATCGACCAGACGCTGCTGGACGAGATCCGTATTGCGGGGGTCGAGATCGGATTCCTCACTTTGCACGTCGGTGCCGGCACCTTCCAGCCGGTTCGCTGCGAGCGGATCGAGGAGCACGCCATGCACAAGGAACGTGTCGTCGTCCCCGAGGATTTGTGCCGGCAGATCGAGCGGACCCGGGCCCGCGACGGGCGCATCGTGGCCGTGGGCACGACCACGGTACGCGCGTTGGAAACCGCATCCTCGGGTGGCAGCACTCTTCCGTTCGAGGGCGAGACCGATCTTTTCCTCTACCCCGGATGCACTTTTCGCTGCGTCGATGCTCTGCTCACCAATTTTCACCTGCCGGGATCGACCCTGCTGATGCTGGTGTGCGCTTTTGCCGGCCGCGAGCACGTGCTTCGCGCGTACCGGCACGCGGTTGAAGCGCGCTACCGATTTTTCAGCTACGGCGACGCCATGTTCGTGTCTCCGAACAAAGAGCGACTTCGATGAAGTTCTTGCTCGACGCCGCCGACGGCCGGGCGCGGGCGGGCCGGCTGCAATTTGCACGCGGGGTGGTGGACACCCCTGCCTTCATGCCGGTCGGAACCTGCGGAACGGTGAAGGCCATGACAGCCGAAGAGGTAGCCGGTCTCGGGGCGAAACTCATCGTCGCCAATACCTTCCATTTGATGCTCAGGCCCGGCGCGCCTCAGGTGGCCGCCTTAGGCGGGCTGCATCGATTCATGAACTGGCCCATGCCCATACTCACCGATTCGGGCGGCTTTCAGGTGTTCAGTCTCGGCGAGCGGCGCACCATCGGCGAGGACGGCGTGGAGTTCAGCTCGCCGCTCAACGGCGACCGGGTTTTCCTGGGTCCGGAACGCTCCATGGAAGTGCAGCGGGCGCTGGGGGCGGACATCGTCATGGCCTTCGATGACTGTATCCAGTACCCGGCGGAAAGATCCGAGGTGGCCGCCGCCGCCGAGCGCACCAGCCGCTGGGCGGCGCGATCCCGCGAGGCGCACGCTGACGGAGAGAGAGCCCTGTTCGGCATCGTTCAGGGCGGCGTGTTCCCCGACCTTCGGCAACGGTCCCTCCGGTCCCTGCTGGACGTCGGCTTCGAAGGCTACGCGCTGGGCGGACTGTCGGTGGGAGAACCCTCCGCCGTGCGGCTCCAGGTCCTCGACGGTATCGTTTCGGACATGCCGGCGGATAAACCGCGCTATCTGATGGGCGTCGGGCTGCCCGAGGACATTGTCGAGTCGGTGTTGCGAGGAATCGACATGTTCGATTGCGTGTTGCCCACGCGAAATGCCCGCAATGGCCATCTGTTCGTTCGTAGCGGTGTCCTGCGCATACGCAACAGCCGCTATCGCGACGACCCGAAGCCGCTGGATGAGACCTGCCTGTGTTACACCTGCCGGCACTACAGCCGGGCGTATCTGCATCATCTGGATCGCTGCGGCGAGATCCT
>DATIPL010000200.1:0-3222 GCA_035471965.1 Gammaproteobacteria bacterium | reverse complement strand
GTCAAGCTGCGCTTCCCCGTCATCACCAAGCCCGACGCCGACACGCTGGACGAGGCAGCGGGCAGCGGATGAGCAGAATTCTCGTCATCGAGGACGAAACGATCATCCGTACCGCGCTGCGCCGGTTACTGGAGCGAAACGGTTACGAGGTGCTGGAGGCGGAGTCGGTGGAAGGCGCAAGACAGCTCGACCAGCTCGACGGCACGGATCTCGTCATCGCAGATCTTCGTTTACCGGGAGCGCCGGGTACCAAAGCCATCGGTCTGATTCCCGATGTCCCGGTGCTGATCATGACCAGCTTTGCCAGCGTCCGCTCGGCGGTGGATTCGATGAAGCAGGGCGCCGTCGATTACATCGCCAAGCCGTTCAATCACGACGAGATGCTGCTGAGCGTCGAGCGCGTGCTCGGCGAACGGCGGTTGGAGCGTCAGAACCGCGCGCTCAAATCCGACGTTGCCCGCAGCTACCCCGTCTCCGGCATGGTCGGCAGCTCGCGCCCGATGAAGGAAGTGTTCCGGCGTATCGACAAGGTCGCGCCCACCGACGCAACGGTGCTCGTCGTGGGCGAATCCGGCACCGGGAAAGAGCTGGTGGCCCGCGCCATTCACGACAAGAGCACTCGAAAGGGAGCGCCGCTGGTGGTCATGAACTGCGCTGCCATTCCCCCCAACCTGATCGAAAGCGAGCTTTTCGGGCACGAAAAAGGCGCATTCACCAGCGCGGTCAGCGCCCATGAAGGGCTGATCGAGGCGGCCGATGGCGGAACGCTGTTTCTGGACGAAATCGGCGAGCTCACCCTGGAGGCGCAGGCGCGCCTGCTGCGGGTGCTGGAGGACGGACAGATCCGGCGCGTAGGGGCGACGCATACGAAGAAAGTGGACATACGCCTGATTACCGCGACCCATTGCGACCTGCAGAAGATGGTGAGCGAAAATGCTTTTCGTGACGACCTTTTTTTTCGCCTGAACGTGATGGAGATCCATCTTCCGCCACTCCGGGAACGGGGCAATGACGTCCGGGAGCTGGCCGAAACCTTGCTCCGGCGAAGCTGCCGGCAGCTGCACAAGTCCGGCATCCGGCTCGCTGCGGAGGCCATCGACGCCATGTGCGAATACGACTGGCCGGGGAACGTGCGCGAGCTCGAGCACGCCATAGAGCGCGCGGTGATCCTCTGCGATTCCGACGTCATCGGCCGCGATCTGCTGGCGCTGAACGCGCGCCGGCCCTGGAAGGACCCGGATAACGACGGCACCCGGACCGACCTGTCCCTGGAAGACTACTTCCGCGCTTTCGTCGAGGCCCACCAGGACGAGCTGACCGAAACCCAGCTGGCCAAGCGCTTAGGCATAAGCCGCAAGGCGCTGTGGGAGCGGCGCCAGCGCCTGGGGCTGCCGCGGCCGAAGGGGCGATGAGCCTGCCGCGGGCGGCCGGCAGTGCTACCGAATCACGCAGCTCTCCGTTACCTCAGGTAACAACTTCCGGCGCCAATGCGGCCCTTTTTCCCCTAACTCTCTGAAAAGAAAATTCTTGTTTCAAAGGCACGATAGTTGCAACATCGGCCTTGAATCGGCCGGCCGCCTCCCGTAGCGGCGCGCCGGGCCGGTTCGAACAGGCACCCGCTGATCGCCTCCGAGGGCGCCCCCCGAGGAGCGGTGAGGGGATTAACCAATAATTGGCCATTAGCTGGGGGAGACAACATGACCGCCAAAGTTGTCTGGTTATTCATATTCGTCCTGCTGTACTGGGCGTATTGCATCTTCTGGGGCATCCGGGGTGCAATCATGGCCAAGACAGCCAGCGACTACTTCATCGCCGGGAGGCGGCTGCAGCTGTGGGTATTCGTGCTCGCGGCAACGGCGACGTCGTTCTCCGGGTGGACCTTCATGGGGCATCCCGGCCTGCTGTACCGTGACGGGTTTCAGTACGCCTACGCCTCCTTCTACGCCATCACCATCCCGTTCACCGGCGTGCTGTTCCTGAAACGCCAGTGGATGCTGGGCAAACGCTTCGGCTTCGTCACGCCGGGCGAGATGCTGTCGCACTACTTCAAGTCCGACCTCATCCGAATCCTGGTGGTGATCGTGGCGCTGGTGTTCTCGGTGCCGTACCTGGGGCTGCAGCTCCGCGCGTCGGGCTTTCTGTTCAACGTGCTGACCATCACGCCGACAGCCCCGGACGGGCTGCTCAGCGTCAACGTCGGCATGTGGCTGCTCTCCGCGGTGGTGTTCATCTATGTCGCATCCGGCGGTCTTCGCGCCGTAGCCTACGTGGATACGCTGCAGTGCGTTCTGCTGGCGATGGGCATCATCATCATCGGCATCATCGCGGTCAGTTACGTCGGCGGCTTCGACAGGCTCAACGACGCCATCGCCGCGCTGGCGCAAATGGATACCAAGCGCACGCCGGACGGCTTCAGTCATTACATCGCCATTCCGGGGGTGATTCAGCTCGTCTCCAACGGCCCGTCGGCCACCGGCGGCGCCTGGACCGGCATCATGATCCTGACCTACATGTTTGCGCTGATGGGCATTCAGTCCGCACCGGCGTTCTCCATGTGGTCATTTTCCAATCACAGCCCGAAGCCCTTCGCGCCGCAGCAGGTGTGGGCCTCGTCCTTCGGCATCGGCCTGATCCTGTTCGTGTTCACCGCGTTTCAGGGCATGGGCGGCCACTTTCTCGGCGCCGATCTCGCCTTCGCCGCGGCCCATCCCGAGCTCACCAACAACGTGCTCGGCGCCGGGCTGGGCGGCCTCGACCTGATGGAGTCGGCGGGCAAGCAGGGCATGCTGGTGCCGCAGCTCATCCACCTGGCGCCAGGATGGCTGGGCGGTCTGCTCGCGGTGTGCGCGCTGGCGGCCATGCAGTCCACCGGCGCGGCCTACATGTCCACCGCCGGGGGCATGCTCACCCGCGACCTGCTCAAGCACTTCGTGATGCCTAACGCCACTCACCTGCAGCAGAAGCTGTTCGGTCGCATCGGCGTGGGTCTCATCGTGCTGGCGGCGCTGGTGGTGGCCACCACTTCCAGTGACGCGCTGGTGCTGCTGGGCGGTCTGGCCGTGGCCTACGGCTTCCAGATGTGGCCGTCCTTGATGGCCGTATGCTGGTTCCCGTGGCTGACGCGTCAGGGATGCAACCTCGGCCTCATCGCCGGTCTCATCGTGGTCACCTGCACCGAGTCCGTCGGCCAGAGCCTGGGCATCGAGGCCTGGGGGCGCTGGC
>DATIPL010000199.1:0-7074 GCA_035471965.1 Gammaproteobacteria bacterium | reverse complement strand
TCACGCAGCAGATGATCATCCAGCGCGTTCAGGGCAGCGACTGCCGCTCGATGGTCACGCCATCGACGGATATGACACGCGCCTTTCTCGATCAATTCAGTCAAAGTGTCCAGTACGCGATGAATAAGCCCGCTCGGAGCGGATGATTCCAAATCTCGCGGGAATGATCCCGAACGGATCAGGTTGAGGTAAGCATTGTGTATGTGTCTCATGATTGAGGCTCCTGGCTCTGTCGGTTCAATCGACAGGATGGGTCGACCGGTGTGACGGGTTCTCACTTGTCCGCGCCGAGCGCTCACCCGTCCTTCAGCTCTATGGATGGAAAATCTACCGCGACGTCAGAAAGGTGGTAGAGCGCATTTGCAAGGCTCACAACCATTACGTGTGCGACGATCTCCACGATCTCGGATTCTTTGAAGCCCGCCTGGCGAAGTCGAAACAGATGATCGCTGGCTTCCCGAGCCGACTGTTTTTTCAGGACCCGCGCGAATTTGAGCGCCGTATCCGTGCGGCGGTCAGGGGAGCTGGCGACACGCGCGTCCCGCAAGGCTTCATCGCTCAGGCCGGCGGACTTTCCGAGTGCCGTATAAGCGGCAACGCAGTACTCGCTGCCAGCAGCCTGAGACACCGCGAGCGCGATCTGATAGCGCAGTCTTTTGTGGAGCGAGCCGGCCTCCAGGCTTTCCTGAATGGCAAGATAACCGTCAAGCACGGCCGGAGAATGCGCCATGACCCGCAACAGGGCGGGCACCATGCCGGTCTCTTCGAATATTCGCTCGAAAAGTGCTTGCTGAGCCTTGTCGGCAGACTGAGGGTCAATTGGTAACAGTTGCGACATCTTTAAATACCTGTACGAAGATTCCCGCAAAAAAAATCAGCGCCGAGGCTCAGTCCGTTGTGCCAAGGCGCCAAAGAGGGGGGAGGAAAGTCTCAGTTCGGTCTTCTCTATTGCTCGAGCACCGGGTAGCCCTGGATGTAGACGAAGTCGGTGGAACGTGCCGGAACGTGACATCCGAGACACTCCTGCGCGTAACTCTTGGTCGTCGCAGACACCGTGTCGCCGGGCTTGAAGAAAGACCAGCCCCAGCCGTCACCCCAGAGGGGATGGCCCGGGAAACGATTCTTATCGTCCTTGACCATGACAAAATACCCAGCCGGCTCGGCGGCGCTCGTGGCCTGGCCGGTAGTGAGGTTTTCTGTTCTGCCGTTGAAGAGTTCCTTGACGAGAACCATTCCATCGGGGAAACGGCCCGTTTTTCGATAACTGATCACTGCGTCCTTCGGGGCGTAAACTACGTGCAGCCCCACACTGCCTCCGGTGTCGGCGTCGCCCGCCACTGACCAGGTGCCAAGCATCACGTACTCCGTGCGGAAGTTCGCCGGAACGCGAATGGATCCGTCGGGGGACACGACGCCGAGCGCAAACTCTTCGCTCTTCAGGTCACCGTGGGTGACGCCGACGAACAATGTCGCCGCAACGGCGAGCGCGGCTGCAATAACGTTGACGGCTTTCATTTCGCTTCGCTCCTCTGATGCTTCCAGCTTCGAACTGAAGAGAACGGTGGGCCCGCGGCCCACCGTTCCGGCAGATGTCAGCTCAACTCCTTGGGAGTCTTGCTGGCGATTTTGGTCCAGTTCCGATTGGCCTTAGTGATATTTTCAGGGATGTC
The DNA here is from genome assembly GCA_035471965.1 of Gammaproteobacteria bacterium. Classification (GTDB taxonomy): domain Bacteria; phylum Pseudomonadota; class Gammaproteobacteria; order HK1; family HK1; genus CAMYJH01. The sequence continues at coordinate 5,404 of DATIPL010000199.1, read as the reverse complement.
CTTTTCCCAGGTCGCCTGAATGTCCTCGTTGAGATTCAGGTAGAGCTTGCCGTCGACGATTTTCCAGAGAAGCGGATCGCCGTCGAACTTGGCGCCAACTGCAACGCCGTAAGCGCAGTAGCCGCCATACTGAGGCACATACTTCTCGGGGTTTTTCTCGAAGGCCTTGAGGTGCTCACTGCTTGCGAAGCGATAAGTGGCATCCTTGTACTCCGTCGAGAACTTTGCGCGGCCGATCGTCGGCTGACCTTGCGTGAAGTAGGCAACGACGTCGTAACCATGAACCGCCAGGGGCGAGCCCTTTATGGTCAGGCCACTCGAGACGTTGGTCTCCGCGGCCGCCATTGCGACGCTGGTTCCTAGCAGTGCGAAAAGCGCCACGAAGACGCTGGCAAAAGTGCGAAAGTGATTCATTTCAAATCTCCTGTTGTGCAGTAAGTCTCGCCGCGCCGAATTGGGCGACTGATCCGGGAACAGCAACTGGTGTGCCAAAGTCGACAACCAGGAAAGAAAACGTCGCGGCTTCAGAGCGTTAGGAGCGATTCGGAGCAACGTTCGAACGCTCGCGGGCGTGCGGGTTACGACACGAGAACTCGTAAATCAGCGAGATTTCGTCCCGTTTGATCAGCGGGAAGAATCACGTCAACGTTGAGATTCATCGATCGGGAGGATCCGAACGATTCGAATTTGCGGACTTGCGGGAAAAGTTTAAATGCGTGAGATCAGCGACGCGCAGGTTCGCTGAAGTCGAGCGGCTTCATGCGGGATGCGGGGGTAGCGGGTTTGATTCGAAAAAGTTCGGCCGCGCCGCGCGACCCGGCCGCCGTTCCTCAATCTCGTAGAAGCGACCGATGTGACCGCCTTCACTCGTTTGCAGGGCCCCCACGCTCAAGGGAACGCTTGAGCTGTCATTCGGAGTGGGCCGAGTCAGGGACAAATTCGCACCTCCCTCCCGCAGACCCTTGCGCCCGGAAATTCCTTACCCATGTACCGGTTTTTTGATTCCGAGGGACTTTATCCTTGAGGCGAGGGTGGTCGGTTTCACTCCAAGAATTTCGGCCGCTCCGCCCCGCCCGGCGACCTTGCCACCCGCCTTCTCGAGGGCGGCGATAATGGCCTCCCGGTCCTGTCTCTTGCGCTCCGCCTCACTGAGAATTTTCTTTTTGTCAGGTTGGGATCGTATAGCTTCGGATACCGGCATCTGTCGTAACTCCGGCAGGTCAAATTTCAATCGGTTTCCCTCGGACAGGATCACGGCACGTTCGATCACGTTCTGCAGCTCGCGAATATTGCCCGGCCAGTCGTAGTTTTGCAGGGCGAGCAAGTTTGCCTGGTTGAGCTTCGGGGCGGACCGCTTGAGCTGCTGGCTGGCAAGCAGCACAAAGTGAACCGCGAGCTGTGGAACGTCCTCGAGCCGTTCGCGCAGCGGCGGCACCTCGATCGGAATGACGTTCAAGCGGAAGTAGAGATCTTCGCGAAAGCGTTTCGCGTGCATCTCGGCTTTGAGGTCCCTGTTGGTAGCCGCCAGCACGCGCACGTTCACCTTACGGGTGCGGTCTTCGCCAACACGCTCGAACTCTCCATCCTGCAATACCCTCAACAGCTTGCTCTGTAATTCGAGAGGGATCTCACCCACCTCATCCAAGAACAGGGTGCCGCCGTCGGCGAGGTCGAAGCGTCCGACCCGATGCCTGATTGCGCCCGTGAAGGAACCCTTGACGTGTCCGAAGAATTCGCTCTCGAAAAGCTCCCGCGGGACGGCGCCGCAATTGACGCGCACCATTGGACCGTTCCGGCGATCGCTGCGCTCGTGAATTGCGCTCGCGACGAGCTCCTTGCCGGTTCCCGACTCGCCGAAGATCAGCACGCTTGCTTCGGTCGGGGCCACCAGCTCGACCTGCTTCAGAACCCGCGCGATGGCGGTGCTTGATCCGATAATGTCCCCGAAGTTGCGCGCAACCTTCACCTCCTCGCGAAGGTAATCACGTTCTTGCCTGAGCTCCTCGTTGAGGCGGGCGATTTCATCGTACGCCTTGCGTTTCTCGGCTTCCGCGCGGTTGCGTTCGGTCACGTCCTGCACCACTGCGAGCATGCGCAGTATGGCGCCCTTCTCGTCGCGGTCGGCTGCAGCGGAGACGAGGGCTTCGAGCACGCTGCCGTCCTTACGGACAAAATCCAGTCGTTCCTCGTCGAGCATTCCGGTCTCGAAAGCCCGCGGCATGCACTTGACCGCCTGCTTCTGAGACGGCTCGGTCAAGAAACCGATTACGGGAGCGCCCACCACTTCGTCGCGATCGTAGCCGAGCTTCTCCAGCCAGTACTCGCTGACCGCCTCGATTCGCCCGTCGAGGCCCGTTGAATGGAGCATCGCGGGCGTTTGACGATACACCTCGCGATAATGATGTTCGATACGCGCCGGTTCGAGGTGCTCGGTGAAGACGGAGATGGAACGGAGAAATTTGCCATCCGTGTCACGCTCCGCGACCGCGCTGACCAGGAACTCGACCACCTCGCCATCCTTGGCCATTCGGCTCATGGGTATGTTCGTCAGCCTCCCGGTTCGTAGAAAGCGGGGCAGGTATTCCTCGCTCATCCGCCGCGCCGCCTCCGGAGTCATGTGCTCTTGGGGATGGCGGCCGACAAGCTCCTCGCGCGAGTAGCCGAGACGTTTCAAGTACGCGTCACTCATATCCACGTACCGGCCGCGGGCGTCAATGGAGGCAATCAGCGCCGGACAGTTGCGGTACAGCCAGCGGTAGCGATCATCTTGCTGTGCCATGCCGGCCACAGTACGAAATCCCGTGCCTCTGTCAATACGAAATCTCGTGTCTTGGCCGACTCTCTCGGGCATCGAGGTTGCCCGGATGCGGCAAGCCTTGACTTGCCATCATGTTGATTCCCGGACCTATTCGGCACCCTTCGCCGTCACCCGGGTCACCTTTTGCGCCTGTTGGCACGGCTTCTGCAGCGTCGCCTCACGAAAATCGAATGAGGGAACGCGGCGGACCAACCGCATCCCGAATCTGGAAACCCGAGGATACGAAGATGAGCGGTGGTACAACGACGTGGCAGACCCGTGAAGGACGAATGCAAGAAAGCTTCAGGCCTTGCGCGCCGCGTATGATCTGGCCGCGACTCTCAGGCAGGGCTAGACGGCATTCCACCTCATTTCAGAGAAGTTTATCCGACTGCAAAGGCGGGGACAGTCTGTACCCGCTTGCGCCGACAGTCGACGCAATACAAAGGGCGCCTGAAACCTTGGCGGGAACCCACGCGGTCCGGTCGAAGCTCACCACACTCGGCACAGCGCTCCTTTTTCTGCTGATTACTTTTCTCGGCTACGAAAACGTGTTGCTCAATGAGCGCATCGATTCAAACGATGCCCGCGTAAGCGACATCGCGACGCGGTTCATCGAGCATCGTCGGGAGGCGCTGTCACGGGACGAGATGGGAAGCGTTCGAAGCCACATCGAAGGCTTACTCCAGTCTGCGCTGCAAAGAGTTTCGAAGCTTGAAAACCGGTCTGGGGCGACAGCGCGCGTCATCGGCTCCGCCTTGCCGTCGGTCATATTCCTGCAAGGCGCCTACCGCTTCGAGGATGAAAAAATCGGCCGCCCGCTTCGCTATATGGTCGGACCGGATGGGCAGCCTGTCATGACGCTTGGAGGGCCGGCGATGAGCGTAAAGGGCGATGGACCGGTGGTCGAACTCCAATTCACGGGGACAGCGTTCGTGGCGACCGAGGATCGGCTACTGATCACTAACCGCCACCTGGTGCGGCCGTGGGAAGAAGACGATGCGGCCAAGATGCTCATAAGCCGTGGTTTCGTTCCGGTCATGTATCGTCTGGTGGGCTACGTGCCCGGTAAGGCGGAGCCAATCGATGTCGAACTCTTCGGCATGAGCGACGAGGCCGACGTCGCGATTCTGAAAAGCGACGACTTACCCCCGGAAATCCCCAGCCTCAATCTGAATCCGGTGGTGCCCGAACCCGGGGAGTCGGTGATCGTGATGGGTTATCCGACAGGGATGCAGGCCTTGCTGGTGCGTGCCGGCCATCGCTTCGTCGACGAGCTCAGACAAGCGCAGCACGTCGACTTCTGGCGGGTTGCGAGAGAACTCTCGAACCAAAGCCACATCAATCCACTTGCCAGCCTCGGTATCGTTGGACAGGCGACCGCAACCTTCGTCGTATACGACGCCGAGACGGCCCGAGGCGGCAGCGGAGGTCCTGTTCTGGGACTAGACGGTCGGGTGCTCGCGATCAACTCGGCGGTAATCCCCGGGTTCAACGGTTCGAACCTGGGCGTCCCAATTGAGCAGGCACTGCGCCTGCTCGATGGATTAATCGAGCAAAGCTGAATCTATCGAGGAGCTGAAAGCAATGACGACCACAGAAAAAACGGATCTTGCCGTAATCGGCGCGGGGTCCGGCGGATTGAGCGTTGCAGCCGTGGCCGCGCAGATGGGTGCGCGGGTAGTGCTGATAGAAAAGGGCAAGATGGGCGGTGACTGCCTGAACTATGGCTGCGTGCCCTCCAAGGCGTTGATTGCGGCGGGTCAGGCCGCGCAAACAATCCGCACGAGCGGACGCTTCGGCGTCAACGGACACGATCCAATGATCGACTTCGCCAAGGTGCACGAGCATGTGCGCGGCGTCATCGCGACGATCGCGCCGCACGATTCGGTCGAGCGCTTTGAAGGATTAGGCGTTGACGTCGTACAGGCGAAAGCCCGTTTCGTCTCTCCGTTAGAGATCGAGGCGGGGGGGCGCAGGATACGCGCACGCCGCTTCGTCGTCGCGACCGGCTCGTCGCCGGCGATGCCGCCAATCCCGGGTCTGGATACGGTACCTGTCCTGACCAACGAGACCGTCTTTGACGTTGGCGAGCGGCCCGAGCACCTGATCGTGATCGGAGGCGGTCCCATCGGTGTCGAGCTGGCGCAGGCTCATATCCGACTCGGTTCTCATGTCACGCTGCTCGACGCCTTCGATATCCTTGCAAAGGATGACCCGGAGGCGGCTGCAGTCGTACGGCGGCGCCTGGTCGAGGAAGGCGTCGACGTTCGCGAGACAGTGAAGATCGCTTCAGTCGAGCGGCAGGGTAACGGCGTAGCCGTGGTCCTGAATTCTGACACTCGGGGCGTCGCCGTCCTCGAAGGCACTCACTTGCTGGTCGCTACCGGTCGTCAGCCCAATGTCGAAGACATTGGCCTGGAGGCGGGCGGAATCCGCTACTCGCCCCGGGGCATCGAGGTCGACGCACGGCTTCGCACCAGCAACCGCCGGGCTTTCGCCATCGGGGACGTGGCCGGCGGCCACCAGTTCACCCACGTAGCCGGTTATCACGCCGGCATCGTCATCAGAAACGCGTTGCTCCGCATCCCGGCAAAGGCCAGGCAT
>DATIPL010000198.1:0-2322 GCA_035471965.1 Gammaproteobacteria bacterium | reverse complement strand
AGCGAATCGCGCCCGTTCGTGCCCTTGGTAAAGCCGAATCCGATATCCAGTCCGATGATAGCCACGCGCGCCCCCGGTTTACGATTTAGGTCCCTTCGAGCCGGATGAGTTGTAGCACGTACCCTCGAAGGGGGTCAAAAGCAGAACGGTCCTGCCTTTGCGGTGCTCCGGGCGGGTCGAGCGGCTCATGTCAGCAGCGCAATCAACACCGGCACCAGCACGGCCGTCGCCAGCGCGTTGAGACCCATGGCGAGGCTCGAAAAGGCGCCGGCGACCTCGTTCACGGTGAAAGCGCGGGCGGTCCCGATTCCGTGGGAAGCGACCCCCATGGCGATGCCCCGCGCTCTCCAGTCTTTCACTCGAACCAGGTTCAGGGTGTATGTGCCCAGCACGGCGCCGGTGATGCCGCTGAGGATGACGAGAACCGCGGTCAACGATGGCAGCCCCCCGATCTGCTCGGCGATGCCCATGGCCACCGGAGTGGTGACGGACTTTGGCGCCAGCGACAGCAGCGTTTCCCGGGAAGCGCCGAGCAGCCAGGCGATGCCGACGGCGCTCAAGACCGCGGTGATGGAACCGACAGCGAGCGCCACGGCCACGGCAGTGGCCGAGCGGCGCACATGGTGAAACTGGCGATAGAGGGGAACGGCCAGGGCGACCGTCGCCGGGCCCAGCATGAAGTGCACGAACTGCGCACCTTCGAAGTATCTCGAGTACGGCGTATCCGACGCGAGGAGCAGCGAGACCAGCACCAGAACCGCGATGAGCACCGGGTTGGCCAGCGGATTGAAGCGACACGTCCGGTACAGGTAATAACCCAGCAGGTAAGCGCAAAGGGTCATAGTCAGTCCCAGCAGCGGAGTCGTGGACAGATAGACCCAGATCTCGTGAAGTCCGCCTTTCATCTTTCGGGACCGTCGGGTCGATCGCCCGGCTCGTCGCCCTGCCTTAGAATCACATTCATGATCCAGGCGGTCACCGCGATGGTCACCAGCGTGCCAATGATTATTGCGCTGGCGATCGGGAGCCATTCGTCGGCGATGAGGGGAAGATAAATCATCACCCCCACGCCTGCCGGGACGAACAGCAGGGAGAGATGATCGAGAATAGACTTGGCCGTCTGCTGCAGCGCTTCCGGCACGCTGCCGCGTATCATCAAAGCGATAAACAGGATCGCCATCCCGACGACCGGGCCGGGAAGCGGAACGCCGGCGGCGCGTGCGACGACCTCACCTGCGAGCTGGCAGACAAGCAGGAGAGTGAGAGATTCGATCATTTCGGCGCGCGCGATTTGGCGATTTTCAGAGCGCGCCGATATCGAGTCCGGCGGCGACCGTCATACCGAGCTCCTCGCAGCTTTGCAGATGCTCCGCGGTGAGATCGCCGCGCGCAATCAGGGGCTCCTGTATCTTTCGGAATGCGTAGCCGTTTGCGATACGCTCGATGGCCGCAACCGCGCCGGTGCCGTCATTGCCGGCGCTGACGAAAATGGAGTAGGGCATGCCCTCGAGCTTTCCTTCGCAGGGATAGAACGTGCGGTCGAGAAAGTTCTTCATTCCCCCGGACATGTAGCCGAAATTCTCCGGCGTTCCCAGAATCAGCGCGTTCGTCCACAGCAGGTCTTCGACGCCGGCGTCGAAGGCTTGCAGCATGCGCACGTCCACGTTGTCGACCTCTTCCGCCTTCGCGCCGCGGAAAACGGCCCCGGCCATTTTCTCCGTGTTGCCCGACTGCGAGTGGAATACGATGAGCAGGTGTTTCATTGGTCCGGGTCGGTGGACTGAATCTCGAGGCAATCAGACCGGCAATCGAGCGTGACCGCGCGCGAAATAATCGCAACTATCGAGTATTCGCCTGCGTTTCAAGACCACTCCATGGTTTCCAGATAGGATTTGATTTGCCCCGCCGACCTGAATTTCTTCAGTATCAGCGACTGCTTGCGACCGCAGCATATGGCCTTAATTTCGGGGGGATGTTTGGCGTAGTGCTTCGCGCCGCCGAGGGCTTCGTGGAAAACGCGGATCATCTCCACCACGTCGAAGCGAATATTTTCTTTTTTCGACGCCCTGGAGTGATAAAAATCCAGCAGCTTGAGCTCGAAGCCCAGACCGTAGCGCTGCACGATAATGTTATCGGTATGCAGATCTCCGTGGAAGTCGCCGGATTTGTGAATGCATTCGATGCCTTTCGCCAGGGCGTGCAGCAGATGGAGCGCGGCGAAGGGCTGCAATCGCTTTCCCGGCTGGCGGGTGATGAAGTGGGAAAGCAGCTCCCCTTCGATATAGTCGGAGATCAAGTATTTCAGCGGCTGACCGCGAAAAC
>DATIPL010000197.1:0-3150 GCA_035471965.1 Gammaproteobacteria bacterium | reverse complement strand
GCCGCGGGAAAAGCGCGAGATCATCACGCTGATCGACTTCGTGGGTTTGAGTTATGCGGAGACCGCCGAGCTGCTGGAGGTGCCCGTGGGCACCATCATGAGCCGCATCAGCCGCGCCCGGAGGACGCTTCTGGAAGCCATCGGGTCGAGCAACGTGCATGAGCTGCCCGTGAAGATGAAAAAGAGAACCTCATGACCGATCACCATATCAGCTTCGAAACGCTGAACGCCTACGTGGACGGCGAACTCGATACCGCAGCCGCTGCGGAAGTCGCCAGGGCCATTGCCGAAAGTTCAGCGCTGGCGCGCGAGGTGTCGGCTTTGAGCCGACTCCGCCAGGCGGTGGCCGAAGGCGTCGAGACGCGGTCCCTTTCGCCTCCCGCGCCGCTTTCGAACACCGCTCGCGGAGCGGCTATTGCCGCCGGGGTTGCGCTGGTGATGTTCATCGCCGGATCGTTTCTGGTTTCCGTCTCAAGCCCCGGTCCCGGCGGAGACTGGCTTGCGCGCGCCTGGGCAGCGCACCGTGGCTGGTCGGTCGAAAACGTCGCCGCGCAAAGCCGCCCCGTGCTGCCTTTGCGGCGCTACGCCCAGGCCGTGCCGGGCGCCTACGTGCCCGACCTCTCTGCGTCCCGGCTCACCCTGGTCCATGCCACCCTGGCGACCGCCACGGATGAGCGGCGGATGCTGCTGGCCGGCTACCGGGGCACCCGCGGATGCAAGATCAGCCTGTTGGTATTTCCTTCGCCGAGCCCGCTGGTCGATTCGCTCAGCCATTTCCGCGACGGCAGTAACGAAGCCTACGGCTGGCGGGTGGGCGCCTTGAGCTACGTCATTATGTCTGACGGCATGGACTCGGAGCGCTTCAAACTGCTGGCCGAAAGCGTGCGCCGCACCAGCCGCGAGCATCTGCCGTTGGATACGGAGACGCGCCTGGCGCTGCGCCAGAGCCGTGACGCCAGCGCGCCCTGCACGGCCTGATCGGTTGCTGCTCGACGCACCTATCCGGGGTCTTGCGCGGCGGGGGAATAAACACACCCGCTGATCCGTTTACTCGTTTATCAACAGGGGACGCCTGGAGCGGCCCGCAAGAACATGCCGAGGGGGAGTCATCATGCCAAAGGACAATCCACGTTTCGCCGAGAACAAGCGCGACCTTTTCGAGATTTACGCCGAGGATCCGGAGCTCGCCGACGAGCTGGTATTCGGGCGCGTCCCCAACAAGAACCGGCGCGGGTTCCTCAAGGGCGCCGGCCTGGCGACCATGGGCGCGCTGGTGGGGGCCGCCATTCCCTTCCACCGCAACATGCCGTCCGGATTCATTCCCGAGGCGATTGCCGCCACCGCGATGGAGATCAAAGGCAAGAAGGGGCTGACGATTCTGAACGACCGCCCGGTTAACGCAGAAACGCCGGCGGACCTGCTCGACGACGACGTGACGCCGACGTCGCGTCACTTCATCCGCAACAACGGCATCCCTCCGGAAGAAATGAGCCCGGACACCTGGATGCTGACCGTCGACGGGCTGGTGGACAAGCCGCTCAAGCTCTCCATCGCCGATCTGCAGAACCGGTTCGAGGTGGTCAGCCGCAAAATCTGCATCGAATGCGGCGGCAACGGGCGCGCCTACTTCGACCCGAAGGCCAAGGGCAACCAATGGACCCTGGGCGCGGTCGGCTGCGCCGAGTGGACCGGTGTCCGACTGGCCGACGTGCTCAAAGCTGCCGAGGTCAAGGACGCGGCCATCTACACCGCGCATTACGGGGCGGACACGCATCTTTCCGGGCAAGCCGGCAAGCTGCCGATCTCCAGAGGCGTCCCGATCAGGAAAGCGATGGATTCGAACAACCTCATCACCTTCGCCATGAACGGGGAGTCGATACACCCCATGAACGGGGCACCGCTAAGACTCCACATACCGGGATGGCCGGGCTCGTTCTCACACAAGTGGTTCAACCGACTGCAGCTCCGCGACGTGGTGCACGACGGACCGAAGATGACCGGTGACGCCTACCGGCTGCCCCCGCACCCGGTCGCGCCGGGCACCAAAGTGGAGAAGAAGGACATGGTGCTGATCGAGTCGATGCCGGTGAAATCACTGATCACGTCTCCCGCAACGGGCGTCAAGCTGCCCAAGGGCGAGCGCTCGGTGCCGGTAGGCGGGCATGCGTGGGCCGGCGACAACACCGTTTCCCGGGTCGATCTGTCCTTCGACTTCGGCGTCACCTGGGTCCAGGCGAAGCTGGATTCACCGCCCAACCCTTATGCGTGGCAGCGATTCTCTCAGACCGTGCGCCTGCCGCAGCAGGGCTACTATGAGATCTGGGCCCGGGCGACGGACGACGAAGGGCGCATGCAGCCGTTCGCCATTGCCTGGAATCCGAAGGGCTACATGAACAACTCCATGCACCGGATCTCGGTGTACGCGTCCTGAGAGCAATCAGTCTGTTCCTTCCGGCCGCCATCGTTGCGGCCGTGCTGACCGGCCGGGGAGCGCTCTTCCCGGCCGCGTCGGCGGACGACCCGGTCTCGACCGAGGCCGAATCGGCCGAAGATTACGGCGGCCTGCCGGAGGGTCCGGGGCGCGTCGCGGTCTATTTCAACTGCACCGCCTGCCATTCCCTGAAACAGTTCACCCAGCAGCGCCTGCCACGCAAGGAGTGGGACGAGCTCCTCGACTGGATGGTGGAGAAAAACAACATGCATCCCATGCAGCCGTGGGCCCGCCGGCAGGTGCTCAACTACCTGGCGACTCACTTCGGCCCCGAGGATCTCTGGCAGGGTCTGCCTCCCGGGCCGGGGCGCGAGGTGGTCTTCGGCACTTGCCAGGCCTGCCACTCGCTGGCCATCGTCAAGCAACAGGGCCTGAACCGGGAAACCTGGGACGAAACGCTGAACTGGATGGTGGAGGAACAGGGGATGCCCCCCTTGGACCCGAAGAACCTGGAGCTGGCCCTCGATTACCTGGCCACGCACTACGGCAGGAGCTCGAACTGAAGCGGCTTCGTTCGTGACCATGCGGTGTCCGCGGTGAACGCATCCGCCGCGGAAGATGGACAAAGGAAGGCTGTCTCTCTTCCGGCTTTTGCCTCCCGCCCCCCGGCTATTGAGAACACTCGGTGCCGAATCACCGCGAATGGTCGATTTCCGAAC
>DATIPL010000196.1:0-2794 GCA_035471965.1 Gammaproteobacteria bacterium | reverse complement strand
AGGCCTTCCAACGGACGCATCTACCGGCTCACCGAGCGCCGCACCAAGGAGGGTGGCGTCGTGGGCGTGAGCACCGATATTTCCGAGATCCGCCGACAGTCGGACAGGCTTCGCCAGAGCGAGCGGCAGTTTCGCGCCATCTTCGAGAACGCGGCAACAGGCATTGCCACGCTTTCATTGGGCGGTCGAATCGTCGCCACTAACGACGCACTTGCCCAGATGCTCGGCTTCGATGCGGACGCCCTGATGTCCATGCGGCTTCACGACCTCATCAAGCCCGATCAACGCCAAAGCTGTGACGCGCTGTTGAAGCCATCAGCAAAGTCGACCGAGCGCGAAGCCGTCACTGAACTTACTTTTCAGCGCGCCGACGGAAGCGAAATGCTGGCCCAAACGAGCTGCGGAATCGTACAGGGCGCCGACGAAAAACCAAGTCATTTCGTCTTGACCGTGACTGACGTGACCAGCGCCCGTGAAGCCGAAAATCGCCTGCGACAGGCGCAGAAGATGGAAGCCGTGGGTCAGCTTGCCGGAGGCATCGCGCATGATTTCAATAATGTGCTCACAATCATCCGCGGCAATTTGAGCCTGCTTTCACGCGATTTGAGCGGCACATCCGGCAACGCGGACTGGCGGGAGATTATCGAGGACGCGCTGAGCGCTTCGCGGCGTGCCAAAGACCTCATTCAGAGCCTGCTGTCCATATCGCGCAAGGAGGCGCTGAGGCCGGTGACGCTCGACGTGCGCAATGTGGTCTGCGAGGCGCAACGGCTGCTTCGCCGAACGCTGCCCGGAAACATCGAGGTTTCCGTGGATTTCAGAGGCGACCGATTCACGTTGCGCGCCGACGAAAGCTACCTTCATACGGCGATACTCAACCTCGGTCTCAATGCCCGCGATGCGATGCCCAACGGCGGCCACCTGCGCATCACCGTCGCGTCGACCGACGTTGCCCCGGGACAATCGGAGGATCTGCCGCTGTCTCCTGGCCGCTACGTCAGTGTCGCGGTGGGCGACAACGGAATCGGCATGCGTGCGGACATAAGGAAGAGGGTGCTGGAACCCCTGTTCACCACCAAGAGCCGCGGCAAGGGCTCCGGCCTCGGCCTCACCATGGTCAACGGATTTGTTCGCGAATGCGGCGGCGATATTTCCATAGAATCGATCCAGGGAGAGGGAACCACGGTAACGCTCTACATTCCCTATGCGGAAGCGCGAACGGCGGCCGCGGAACGCGCGCGGAGCGCTTCGGGGAGCAGGAACTTGAACGTTGTTCTGGTTGACGACGACGCGGAGATACGTCGTTTCGCCCGGCGTATTCTCGCCCGACTGGGTCACCGCGTCGCGGAAGCGGCCGACGCGGAGGCGGCACTTTCACATATCAGCGCAAATCCCGGCCTGTCCGCGCTCATTACCGACATTCAGATGCCGGGAGAACTGGACGGCATCGACCTCGCCCGCCGGGTGCGCGAGATCTTCAACGGACTGCCGATTCTACTCATCACGGGATCCGGCGAGGCCGCTAAGCGCGCCGCGACCATGGAGGACGCGGAGACTCGCGTGATTCAGAAGCCTTTCCACGCCGAGGAGCTGGAACGCGCGCTGGAAGCGATCGGAGTTCAAAAAGTCCGCCGGACTGCGTGAGTATCCCGCGGCCTGGAATCAGCCGGCCGGGCCAGGAGTCCCTCGAAAACTCGTCGACGTTCTCCGGCTTTTCGCGCACTCCCCGCTCTTTTTTCACTGTCTCACTGAGCTCGGCTCCAGGATACCGTCCGCTGGCGGCAGCGCTTTCCATCCTGGCTGCACCCGGTTCAAAAACCTCCTGTCAATCGGCCGCAATTCCAACGGCGCGGTTACGTTATGCTGTGTCCTCCAGTCGCTGCCGCAACGATCCACAATGTACTTCCATGAACCCGCTCGACAGGACGAATAGCGTGCCTCCCGACCGCCGACCGAACGGGTACACGCCATGACGCGACGAGCGAGAAGAACGAGACGCGCAGTCTCGACCACCATCGAACAGCGTCCCTGGAGCCAGATCATCAACCACCTCTCGCCGGTCGAGGTGTTGAGCGCGGACCAGCTGGAGGCAATTCATGAAAACTCACTGAGAATTCTGGAAGAGATCGGGATCGAGTTCATGGGGGCGAAGGCCCAGGATGCCTTTGCCCAGGCCGGCGCCGAGGTGGATCGGGCAACCGGCATGGTTCGCATGGACCGCGGCCTGGTGCAGCAGTGTCTGGCGAGCGTTCCTGAAAGCGTTACTGTGATCCCGCGCAATCCGGAGCGGCGGCTGACGCTCGGCGGCAACCGGATTTGCACCACTCTGGTCGCCGGGCCGCCCAACGTCCACGACTGCGAGCGCGGGCGGCGTTCCGGCAACTACAAGGACTATTGCGAGCTGGTGAAGCTCGCCCAGAGCCTCAACATCATACACGCCATCGGCAACCAGCCGGTTGCGCCCGTGGAGCTGCCCGCCCACAACAGGCATCTGGACTGCTACCTCGCCAACCTGATCTACGCGGATCGCGTCTATCACTGCAGCGCCATCGGCGCAGAACGCGCCCTGGACGGCATCGACATGGCGGCCATCGCCCAGGGCAAGGCGCGCGAGGACATTATCGATCAGCCAGCGGTGATCACGATCATCTCGGTGAACTCGCCGCGGCGCTTTGACGAATCCATGTCCGACGGCCTGATGGCCATGTCGGAGTGGGGACAGGCCGTGGTGGTGACGCCGTTCACCCTCATGGGCGCGATGACGCCGGTCACGATGGCCGCGGCGCTGGCGCAG
>DATIPL010000195.1:0-1798 GCA_035471965.1 Gammaproteobacteria bacterium | reverse complement strand
TTCGTGCTCGGAGGGGTCGTCTGGCTGGCATTCGACGCCTCCGGAATCCATCCGACGATTGCCGGTGTTGCACTGGGCTTGATGACGCCAGCAGGAGGCTGGGTGAGCGACGTGCGTCTGCGTGCGATCTTGGGTCGTGTGCTTGCCTATCCAAAGGGCGCGCACTGGAGCGGGGATACGGCGGATCGCGCGCACCTCCGACAAGCCGGTCGCGCGGCGCGCGAGGTCATTTCTCCGCTGGAGCAACTCGAGATGAAGCTGCACCCCTGGGTGGGCTTCGCGATCATGCCGGTCTTCGCCCTCGCCAACGCGGGCGTTCCGATCTCCAGCGCCGGCCTCCACGATCCGGTTACCGTGGCCATCCTCGCCAGTCTGGCGCCTGGCAAGCCGATGGGCGTGGTTGCCATGAGTTGGCTTGCGGTGCGTTTTGGTCTCGCAACACGGCCGGAGGCCCTGAGTTGGCCATTTTTGTGTGCCGGCGCCGTCCTCACCGGCATCGGCTTCACGATGTCACTGTTCATCGCCGGACTCGCGTATTCGCCTGCCATGCTGGATGCTGCGAAGATTGGGATCCTTGGCGGCTCGGTTGTTTCCGCCGCAGCTGGCTTGTCCTGGCTTGGATGGCTGAGTCGCAAGAAGCAAGCGGCGTGACCGAAGAACGCATCCACCAGCGTGAACGGACACCCGCGGGGGGTATCGCCCTCAAAGTCGACGTCACCACGGTCCCCGCGAAGGAGTCCGTGGAGCTCCTCGACGGTGGCGATCGGGCCTACCCGGCCATGCTCTCTGCCATCGCGCACGCCCGAACGAGTGTGGACTTGGAGGTCTACGCCTTCGCCCCGTCGGGCGTGGGTGCACGCTTTGTCGAAGCACTGGGCAACGCGGCACGCCGAGGTGTGGCGGTTCGTGTGGTGATCGATGGCTGGGGCTCAGCGCGTCGTGGGCGCGCCGTCGCGAAGTCCCTGCGTGAGGCCGGCTGCGTGGTCCGAATCTATCATCGTCTACTCGCCTTGCTGGTTGGCCGGTTCGGCCGCAACCATCGCAAGCTCCTAATTGTCGACGACGAGATTGCCTTTCTCGGTGGGATCAACATCGGTGACGAAAACTTGGACAAGGGTGCCTACCGGGGCTGGGCCGACTTGGCGCTCGCGATTCGGGGACCGCAGTGCGCGCGCCTCGGCGCGATGATCCGTCGCCAGCCGCTCGGCCCGATAAGCAGCTCGTTGCATATCCGTCTCTGCGGTCTCGGGGGCGGCTGGCGTCTGCGCCGACGCTACATCAAATCGTTTGCGAACGCGCGAACCCGCATCCACATCGCCCATGGCTACTTTCTGCCCGATCGCGCCGTCGTCCGTGCCATCACGAGCGCCGCCAAGCGCGGCGTTCAGGTTCGCCTCCTGCTCGCTGGACGCAGCGACATCCCGTTCGCGCGCGCGGCGGCGAGGAGCCTCTATCGGCGCCTGCTGGCGGCAGGGGTCGCTATCCACGAGTGGAACGAATCGGTTCTGCACGCGAAGGTTGCCACCGTAGATGGGCACCGCCTCCTTCTGGGGAGCTTCAATCTGGATCCGTTCTCGCTCGCCAACCTGGAGGCACTGGTAGAGGTCAACGACAACGCCGTCGTCCAGCAGACCGAAGCATGGATCCAAGAACACATGGAGCGTTCGCACACGATCACCTCCTTGGAGGCCAGCTCAGGACTGCGGAGATGGCTGCTCGACCCACTGGGTTGGCTCGTGGCCCGACTCGCAGGCGCAATCAGTCGTGTGATCGTAAGCCGAAAGCGCCGGCGGGCATC
>DATIPL010000194.1:0-3029 GCA_035471965.1 Gammaproteobacteria bacterium | reverse complement strand
GTTAATCCTGTTCCCGATATTCGACCTTCGATATTCGATATTCGATAACGCCACCAAAAATAATAACTATACGGTTTCTGCTCTGAATTCCATATCCGTTTCCTCCGTTTCCCCCCGCCGTCTCGCGCTCCGCGTCTTTCTTCCCTTCGCGCTCGGCTACTGCTTCTCCTACGCGGTGCGCAACGTCAATGCGGTGATCGCGCCGGATCTCATCGACTCGCTCGGACTGACCGCTGCGAGCCTGGGTCTGCTGACCAGCGCGTATTTCCTGACCTTCGCCGCGTTCCAGCTTCCGCTGGGCGTGCTGCTGGATCGCTACGGCCCGAGGCGCATGGATTCCATTTTGCTGCTGTTCGCATCTTTCGGCGCATTCCTCTTCGCTACCGGCGAAAGCGTCGGCCAGCTCGTGGTCGCGCGCGCATTCATCGGCGTCGGCGTCTCCGCCTGTCTGATGGCGAGCTTCAAAGCGTTCGTCATGTGGTTTCCCGCCGAACGGCTGCCGCTGGTGAACGGCTGCATCATGGCAGTCGGCGGTTTCGGCGCGCTGCTGGTGACCGCGCCCATGGAGGCGCTGCTCGTCATCGTGGACTGGCGCACGATATTCATCATCCTCTGCGCCGTCGCCGCGACCGCCGCCGCCACGATCTTCTTCATCGTGCCGGGACGCCCCGAAGAGCATGGGGTCAGTCAGGAAAGCACGCTGACCCAGATCAGAGGATTGCTGGGCGTCTTCAAGAGCCCGCTGTTCTGGCGGATCGCTCCCATTGCCACCGCTTCCCAGGCGGCGTTCCTCTCCATTCAGGGACTCTGGGCGGGGCCGTGGCTCAAGGATGTGGCGGGACTCGGGCGGCATGATGTAGGGGAGCATCTGGCGCTCATTCCGGTGTCGATGATCATCGGATTCTTGAGCTTCGGGTTTCTTTCGGACCGGTTGCGTCGCCTCGGCGTGCCCACGGTGGTCGTGGCCGCCGGCGGCATGCTCTTGTTCATGCTGGCGCAGCTCGCGCTCGTCATCGTACCCGGGCTGCCGCCGGCCGCGCTGTGGTGCGCTTTCGGTCTGTTCGGCACCAGCGGTATCGTCTGCTACGCGGTGCTGTCGCAGTCGTTTCCCAAAACGCTCACAGGCCGCGTCATCACCGCCCTCAACGTGCTGGCGTTCTCCGCCGCCTTCGTCGCCCAGTGGGGGCTCGGCGGCCTGATCGGTTTATTTCCCGCCGAGGCCGCCGGCGCGTACACCGCGGGCGGCTACCACCTGGCCTTCGCCGTTGCGCTGGGAATTCAGTTGATCTGCTTTCTCTGGCTGGTCTGGCCACGCAAGGATTCCGAGGCCCGGTTTGGCGGTTAGCTCTTCGAGGCCCGGCGCAGGCGCCCGCATGCGGGCGAACTCTCCAGTTATACGGCGCAATTCGCTTCGCTATGGCGCCCTTGTATCTTGAGTCTGTGGTGGGGCCGCGGAACAGCGTGACGGCGCAGTTCGGCGGATGAGCATCCGAGCGGGTTGAACGCGTCGCCAAGCGGTTCGGTTAATCGGTAGACGGCAGGTGGTAGATGGGGAGAACACGCAATCCGGTCTCCCGCTCCCATCTAACCTCTACTGTCTACCCTATACGGGCTTCAACTTTGAGCTGACTCAATCCGTACTCGTCCCGCCCACGGTCAGGCTGTCCACTTTCAGCGTCGGCTGGCCGACGCCGACGGGAACGCTCTGGCCTTCCTTTCCGCACACGCCGATGCCCCAGTCGAGCTCCAGATCGTTGCCCACCATGCTCACCCGCGTGAGCACGTCGGGGCCGTTGCCGATCAGGGTTGCGCCCTTCACCGGACGCGTGATCTTGCCTTTCTCGATGAGGTAGGCCTCGTTGGCGGAGAACACGAACTTGCCCGAGGTAATGTCCACCTGGCCGCCGCCGAAGTTGACCGCATAAAGACCCTTATCCACCGAAGCGATGATCTCCTCCGGGGCGTATTTGCCGGGGAGCATGTAGGTGTTGGTCATCCGCGGCATGGGCAGGTGTGCATAGGACTCGCGGCGACCGTTGCCGGTGGGCTTGGCGCCCATCAGCCGGGCGTTGAGCTTGTCCTGCATGAATCCCGCCAGCACGCCGTTGTCGATCAGCACGGTGCGCTGGGACGGCGTGCCTTCGTCGTCCACGTTGAGCGAGCCGCGGCGATTGGGCAACGTGCCGTCGTCCACCACGGTGCATTGCTCGGTGGCCACGCGCTCGCCGATGCGTCCGGCGAATGCCGAGCTGCCCTTGCGATTGAAGTCGCCCTCGAGCCCGTGTCCAATGGCCTCGTGCAGCAGCACCCCCGGCCAGCCGGGACCCAAGACGACGGTCATGGTGCCTGCCGGCGCCGCAGTGGCCTCGAGGCAGAGCAGCGCCTGGCGAACGGCTTCACGGGCATAGCTCATAGCCCGCTGGTCTTCCAGGAAGTAGCCGTAGCCAAAGCGCCCGCCACCGCCGGCGCTGGCCTGCTCCCGTCGCCCGTCCTGTTCCACGATAACGCTCACGTTGAGGCGAACCAGCGGGCGGACGTCGCCGCTCAGGGTGCCGTCGCTGGCGGCGATCAGCACCTGGCTGAATTCGCCGGCGAGGCTGACGATGACCTGTTTGACGCGCGGATCCTGGCGTCTGGCCTCCGCGTCCACCGCTTCCAGCAGTCGCACCCGTTCCGTTTCAGTGAGCGTCGACAAGGGATCCTCCGGCCGGTAGAGGGCGGGGGCGCGCTGGCCTTTGAAGGCCTGGATCTTCCCTTCGCCGCCGCTTTGGGCAATCGCGCGGGCGGCGGTCGCCGCCTGGGTCAACGCCGGGAGCATGATCTCGTCGGAATAGGCAAATCCGGTTTTTTCTCCGGCAATGGCGCGTACGCCGACGCCCTGCTCGATGTTGTGGCTGCCGTCCTTGACGATACCGTCCTCGAGCACCCAGGACTCGAAGCGATTGGACTGGAAATAGAGATCGGCGCTGTCCACCGAATGTCGCAGCAGCTGGCTCAACGTGCGCTCGAGATCGGCGTCACCGATGGCG
>DATIPL010000193.1:0-3654 GCA_035471965.1 Gammaproteobacteria bacterium | reverse complement strand
CTCCGCTGCAAGAATCTTGCGGCCCGTGGGGTTGATGCGCTCGCCGATGATCACGAAAGGCCGCTCGAATCCGATCACGACCTCTTTGGTGGCGGAGCTCAGTACGGTATCCGTCATCCGGCTGCCCTCTTTACGTTGGTGTTTTCCTTCAAGCCCGGATACCACGGTACGCGGCCTTCGAGCACTCCCGATGCGTCGACGAGCTCGGCGACGGATTCCTCCTGCCGGTAGGCCATCACGTGCACGCCCGCAACGCCCTCGACCTGTCGAATCTCCTGAATGATTTCCATGCACAGCTTACGCCCTTCGAGCCGAGGCTTGGTCGCGCCTTCCAGGCGCTTGATCACCGCATCCGGAATGTGCACCCCTGGCACGTGATCGCGGATCCAGCGCGCCGCGTTGGCGGAAGCCAGCGGACCGGTGCCGACGACGATAAACGCCTTCTCGTGCAAACCGAGATCGCGCACCCGCGTCATGTACTCCTTTAGCCGCGGCATGTCGAAACAGTACTGAGTTTGAATGAACTGCGCGCCGGCAGCGATCTTTTTCTTGAGCCGCTCGACGCGGTATTCCAGCGGCGGCACGAAAGGATTGTCGGCGGCCCCAATGAAAAGCCGCGGCGGCGTGGTGAGCCTGCGACCGCTTTGAAAATGACCCTCGTCGCGCATCATTTTCACCGCGGAGACCAGCGAAACGGCGTCCAGATCGAACACCGGCTTGGCCATGGGGTGGTCGCCCGCCTGCACCCCGTCGCCGGTAAGACACATGACGTTGGAAACGCCCATGGCAGAAGCGCCGAGCACGTCGCCCTGGATGGCGAGCCGGTTTCTATCGCGGCAGGAGATCTGCATCACCGTGGAGTAGCCCTTGCGCGTCAGCAGCGCGCATACGCCGACGCTGGACATGTGGCAGTTCGCACCGGAGCCGTCGGTGGCATTGATCGCGTCCACGTAGCCGTCGAACACCCGCGCCCGGGAGTAGACCTCTTCGGGGTCGGCGGAGTCCGGTGGCGAGAGCTCGGCCGATACGGCGAATTTTCCCGCTCTCAACACCCGCTCGAAGCGTCCCGGAGAAAAGTGACCGGGAAGAATGCGGAACGGATCGCCGGGGGACGGCTCGTCGTCGAATCTCATGCCCGGGTTTCCTCAAATGGATGCTGCTGTCGGAATTTCTCCCTTGCCGTAACGAGCCAGTAAGACCGTCCAGCCAGGCTGAAATCTACGGCCACCTGCACCGAGTGAATGGCGTCGCCGTGCTTCATCCGCTGACTGCCTTCCCAGGCATCCACCCAGACGCAGCGCATTCCGGGCTTCACCTCGCAGTGGCCGTTGGGGCGCACGCCGCCGCAGGGACCGTTGCGAAGCTGCTTGGGACAGTTCATGGGACAGGACATGCCGGTGGAGCTTAGCGCGCACTGGCCGCACATCTGGCAGTCGAAAAGGAAACCCTTGACGAGCTTTTCCACTGCGGCGACCGGGCGCTCCAGGCGCGAATAGCCAATCGCGTTCAATACCGGGTGCATGGCCACGAGAAACCGCTCGAAGGCGTCGTACACGGCTTCCAGCAGCCTTGCGTTTCTTACCGACCAGCGGCGAACGATGTACATGGGGTTCCGTTTAGCTCAGTGCTTCCGAACGCTCTTTATCGGTTACCTGTCACTTGTGACATGTAACACGTGACATGTGACATGGAAGAGAGGGACAGTGACGCGTAACGCGTAATGCGTGACGCGAAAAAAAACCACTGGCCCACCCCGTCCACTAACTACCTTCTACCATCTACCATCTATCATCTATCATCTACCGATATTCGATCTTCGATATTCGACATACGCCACAAAACTAAATCCGCCCCCTTTCTAGATCTTTCCCAGACGCGACACTTACCGTCACCCTCCGGCCCCCTCCACCTTCACTCCGCCCGCTTTGGCCATGCGATCCAAGAGAACGTCGCTGAAAGCGGTTTCGAGCTTCTCGGCTTCCGCCCGCGCCTCGGCCTCGAGATTGTTACCGCAGGCTCGGGCCTCGCGCCGCCATTCATCGATGTACAGATCGCTGGAGCCCTTGCCCGCCCGCATGGCGGCGCGGTCGATGGCTGTCTGAAAACGCTGGGTGAGCGGCACCTTCGCCGTATCCCGCCCACGCTTCGCGATCACCTGCGAGGGGATGTCCCGCCAGTAGACTGTAATCAGCTTGGCCATCAGCCACTTCGCGCCGCGGGCGGCGCCACCTCTACACCTTTACCGGCAAATTCGACCAGGGTGCTCTCGAGCTCGCCGAATCCCGTCATCCGCGACTCGAACTCGAGCCCCAGCATCGCCGCGGCCTCCCGCGCCCTGGACTCGAGCCCCGCGTCCTTCGACTGAGCCAGATAAACCAGCCTGCGATAGTTGCCGAAGTACTGCTGCCGCAGCTCCGGATGCCGGTCGAGACCGAGCGCCGCGACCACCAGGCGATCGAAGTGGCGGGCGAGAAAATCGGTCAGATAGAAGGTCCCGGGCTCGGCATCGTGCAGGGCGTCGAAGACCTTTGACCCGGCATAGAACTGATAGCAGTGGGCCCCGGGCAACCTGGAAACCTGCTCCTCTTCCAGCACCTTGTCCAGCAGCCCGCCGCTGCCGCAGTCGGCATAGGCGACGAAGATGCGATCGAAAGCGCCGCGAGCCTGGTGAATCTTGGCCCGCACCGCCTCGGGGATTTTCTCCGGACGGTTGTGCAGCTCGGCAGGCAGACACTGGATGCGCACATGCTCCCAGCCGTTGGCGCGGATGATCTCGACGATCTCCTTCGCCAGGGCGCCGCAGGCAATCAGCAGAGTGGAGCTTTTCGGGCCTGCGCCGCGAGCGCTCATGACATTCCTCCGAACGGTGTACGCCGAGGAAACGGGACAGGCCGTCAGGCCTGGGCCGCGCCGCGAATGTTATGGCGGCGCTTCATGTATTCTTTGGCGGTCTCCACGGCCACCGCTGCATCGCGGCAGTAGGCGTCGGCACCGACGGCTTTGGCAAATTCCTCGTTCAGCGGCGCGCCCCCGACGAGCACGATGAAGTCGTCGCGAATGCCCTTCTCCACCATGGTGTCGATGACTACCTTCATATAGGGCATGGTTGTGGTGAGCAGCGCGGACATGCCGAGAATGTCGGGCTTGTGCTCTTCCAGCGCGGCGAGATATTTCTCCACCGGGTTGTTGATACCCAGATCAATCACCTCGAAGCCGGCGCCTTCCATCATCATTCCGACCAGGTTCTTGCCGATGTCGTGGATGTCGCCCTTGACCGTGCCGATGACCATCTTGCCGATGGGGGGCGCTCCGGTCTCGGCCAGCAGGGGGCGGAGAATGGCCATACCGCCCTTCATGGCGTTGGCGGCGAGCAGCACCTCGGGCACGAACAGGATACCGTCGCGAAAGTCGATGCCGACGATGCGCATGCCCTCGACCAGCGCCTCGTTGAGCACTTTCTCGGCCGACCAGCCGCGCTCGAGCAGGATGCGCGTGCCCTCCTCGATCTCCTCCTTCATGCCGTCGTAGAGGTCGTCGTGCATCTGCTGCACGAGTTCGTCGTCGTCGAGCTCGCTCAGGACGATGTCTTCGGAGGCGTCGGACATGGCGAATTCCCCTGTATCCGGTGACGTTCCCGTTTCGCTTCTTCCTACC
>DATIPL010000192.1:0-5171 GCA_035471965.1 Gammaproteobacteria bacterium | reverse complement strand
TGGCAACGTAGTAGTCCACGTCCACGAGTTTACGGTTGAGGCTGTGGGAGAAGACGCCGGAGATGAAAAGCGCCACGTCGCCCAGGCGGCGAAGGGCCCGGTGCTGATCGGCGGTTGTCGGTCCCTCCACCGCTTCCGCGTAGAAGTCTGCGAGGGGTTTCAGAATGACGCCGTCGGGTGTGCGCTCGAACAGCTTTTCTGAGCGCATGAACGTAGCCAGCAGGTTGACCACGTAATAAACGGTCTCCTGTCCGGCTTCGATGCGCTGATTTTCGAGCGCATCGCTGATGGAATCCTGAAAGTATTCCTGCACGCTCTTGTCGGTGATGAGCGGCTCGGGCGCATTCTCCGAAAACATTATGCCGACTACCTCCTCATGCCGACCGGCGCGACCCGGCGCCGGCGGCGATCGATGCGCTGATACGATTGGTACGGCAACAAGGGGCTCTACCGGATCGAGTATAGGCGGCGCTCCGGGCGATTGAAGCCTCCACAGGCCACCGGGAATCTGGCATTATTCGTCCCCTTTACCTCGACGCTATGTCAATTTGGCGTTGAAAAACAATGATATGCGTCCAAACAGGTGGTACCCGGTTAGACCGCGCGCGAAATCCCGAGTTGCCGCGCCGACGGCGCGGGTTGAGGACTGGTTCACATTCTGTCGGCGCTGGTAAACACGGCTCCCCGGGCGTCTGCAGGAGATGAAAATGCGCGCGGCGGTGCTTCACCGGCAGGGGCAGCCGAGGCCTTACGCCCGCAGCCGACCGCTGGTGATTGAGAGCGTTGACCTCGAGCCGCCGGGCGCCGACGAGGTGCTGATTGAGATCCGGGCGGCCGGACTGTGCCATTCGGATCTCTCTTCCATCGAAGGCGTGCGTAAGCGAAGTCTGCCCACCAGCATTGGCCATGAGGCGGCTGGTATTGTCCGCGAGGTCGGCGACAACGTAAGCGAGGTGGGCGTGGGCGCTCACGCGGTGCTTTCCTTCGTTTCGCCCTGCGGCGGCTGTGAATGCTGTCAGCAGGGCCGGCCAAATCTTTGCGCGACTCATTGGAATGCACGCAATTCAGGAACCCTGCTTTCGGGAGAAAAGCGCCTGAGCCTGAACGGAGAGCCGCTCAATCACTTCAGCGGTATCTCGGCATTCGCAGAGTACGCCGTGGTGTCCCGCCACGCGGTGATCCCCATCGACGCGGATATTCCCATGGAGGTGGCGGCGCTGTTCGGATGTGCGGTCATGACCGGCGTGGGCGCAGTGGTGAACACGGCCGCGGTGCCCGCGGGCGCGAGCGTGGCCGTAGTCGGCCTCGGCGGGGTGGGCTTGAGCGCTCTGCTGGGCGCGCTGGTCTGTGGCGCCGATCCCGTTGTTGCCATCGACGTCAATGCAGAAAAGCTGGCGCTCGCGAATGCGCTGGGTGCGACCCATATCGTCGACGCCCGCGACGGCGGCGCCGAGGAGAAAATACTGGCGCTCACCCGTGGCGGCGTGGAATACGCATTCGAGATGGCGGGCGCCGTCGCCGCGATGCAAACCGCCTATCGCATCACCCGTCGCGGCGGCACCACCGTCAGCGCAGGGCTGCCGCATCACCAGCACGAGTTTTCGATCCCGCTCTCGGAAATGGTCTCCGACGAACGCTGCGTCAAGGGGAGCTACATGGGAAGTTGCGTGCCAAAGCGTGACGTGCCCCGGTACCTTTCACTGTTTCGCCGCGGTCGCCTCCCCGTTGACCGTCTAAAATCGGGGGAAATCGGCTTCCAGTCCCTGAACGAAGGCTTCGACCGGCTGGCGGCGGGAGAGGCCGTGCGCCAGGTTCTTCTGCCCCACGCATTAGCCTGATTCGCGCGCACGGCCGCGGCCGGCGAGTTGCCCTCGCGCGCGATCAATTGCCGGCCCGAAGGCGGCAGCGCGCTGACCGCAGGCCTGCTCAGTGCTCGGGGCGGCGGCTTCTCTCTCGGCATGCCCATCGGATGATCGCTGGTCTGCGCCACCTTCGGCGAAGCGAACGGCTGGGGCATGGTGAACGCCGTCGGCAACGCACGGGAACCGGCCACGACCGTCAGCGGTCGCGTCGTGGCGAGGGGCGGCGCCTTCAAGGATCCACTCCCGAGCTGCAGCATCGACGGCGGAGCGATCCTACGACGGCGGTGCGGACACGCTGACGGACTTCAGGCAGGTACGGGAACTCAGTTGAACTGGCCCGCTCGAGTCCGGAGCGTGTCAGCGACCAATGTCCGACGGACGTTTGTCACTGCGCCCGAACGTGTCATTCGCTGAACACGCGCGCTGACAATAAACGGCATCTCCACCCGGCGACTGAGCGGGTAACCGAGCGTCCGGTTCCAATCGATGTGCATATCGAGCGCCGACCAATGGCTCCGTACCCTGACTCGTGAACTATGCTTCAAGGCAAAGTCGGTTCAAACAGAACGACAACATGAAGGAATACCGGGTCAAGTCCTTTTCGGAGCTTCACGATGCGCTGGGGAGCCACCGCCGGGACGCCGGTTGGGTGTACCGGGGGCACGCCGATCCCGACTGGCCGCTGATTCCGCGGGCCGGCCGGCCGCCGTTCGCTGACGGACACGATCAGATCTTCTTCAGGCGCTGGAAGGCAGAAGCGCTGCAACACGTGGAAACCGACGAGCGCCCCGCCGACGACTGGAACTGGCTGGCCATCGCCCAGCACCACGGTTTCGCCACGCGCCTGCTCGACTGGACCGCCAAGCCCCTCGCCGCGGCCTATTTTGCGGTGATGGAGCCCGGATACGGAGAGTCTGTGATCTGGTGCTTCAAGACCACCAACATACTCAGCGATCTGAACGCCAAGACGCCTTTCGAACGCCACGGGATCACTCAGTTCACGCCGACGCGCGTCAGCGGACGCGTCTCCAGGGTCATCGGCCTGTTCACACACCATGGGCCGTCAACGCTATCGGTGGAAGCGGGAATGACGCCCGCGGACAAGCTGGAGAAAATCGTCATCGATAAGAAATATCGGACCGAGCTGTTGTTCGAGCTCAATCAGTACGGAATCAACGGCCAGACTCTTTTTCCGAACCTGGTCGGGCTGTCCCGACATTTCAACTGGATCATGGCGGAGTTCGATTACTGGAAAGAAGGACTTTCCGGAATCAAGAAGTCCTGACCTCCCAAGGTTAGAATAAGCCCGCACGCGTCGATTCGCGCTCGAGATTCAGTCCAGCTCGGGGCCAGCGCGCTTCGCCGCCTGATTTTCTACAACGGTGCTCTACTCCTGCATGAATGCGAACAGCTTTGATTACGTCATCGTAGGGGCAGGCTCCGCAGGCTGCGTCCTCGCCAACCGGCTGACGGAAGACCCGGACGTGGACGTGCTGGTGCTGGAGGCGGGTCCGGCGGACCGGAGCATCTTCATACACATGCCGGCTGCGTTTTCCTATCCGCTGGCGAATGATCGCTTCAACTGGTACTACCATGGAGGTCCGGAGCCGTGGATGGACGGGCGCCGTATGTACTGTCCCCGGGGACGGGTGCTGGGCGGATCGTCATCCATCAACGGCATGGTCTATGTCCGCGGCAACGCCCTCGATTACGAACGCTGGGCCGGTAACACCCTGCCGGAATGGTCCTACGCGCGCTGTCTTCCCTATTTCAGGAAATCCGAGACCCGGGAAAAAGGCGGCGACGACTACCGCGGCGACGACGGCCCCCTGAGAGTCGCCACCGGCGGCTGCAATAACCCGCTGTTCGAAGCCTTCATCGAGGCGGGCGTTCAGGCCGGCTATGCCTACACCGAGGACATGAACGGCTACCAGCAGGAGGGCTTCGGTCCCATGGATATGACCGTTCATCGCGGCAGACGATGGAGCGCTGCAAAGGCCTACCTGCGACCGGCGATGTCGCGGCCGAAGCTCGCGGTGCGCACCCGTGCCTACTGCACCCGGATCCTGTTCGAGGGTAACCGGGCCGTGGGTATCGAATACGTTCAGCGCGGCATACGCAAGACGGCGCGCGCCAAGCGCGACGTGATATTGAGCGGAGGCGCGATCAACTCCCCGCAGCTGCTGATGCTTTCCGGCGTTGGAGACGCACGCCATCTCGAAAAACTCGGCATCGTCGTCATCCAGGATCTTCCGGGCGTCGGCCGTAATCTACAGGACCACCTGGAGGTGTACGTCCAGCACGCCTGCACCCGGCCCATCTCGCTTTATCGGGCGATGAACCCCTTGAGAAAACCCGTGATCGGCGCTCAGTGGCTGTTTTTACGTAGCGGCGACGGAGCGACCAGCCATTTCGAAGCCGGCGGGTTCATCCGCAGCCGCGCGGGCGTGCCCCACCCGGATCTTCAGTATCACTTCCTGCCCATCGCCATCAATTACGACGGCAGCAGCCCCGCCGGCGGCCACGGCTTTCAGGCCCACGTGGGGCCCATGCGTCCGACCAGCACCGGCCACGTCAAGCTGCGCTCCTCCGACCCGGCCGATGCGCCGGAGATATTGTTCAACTACATGATGAGCGAGGGCGATCGGGAGGAGATGCGCGCCGGCGTTCGACTGACCCGCGAGATTTTTTCTCAGTCCGCCTTCGACGAGTTCCGCGGCGACGAGCTGGCGCCCGGCCACAGCGTTCGAACGGACGCGGAGATCGACGCGTTCGTGCGCGCAAAGGGAGAGAGCGCCTATCACCCCTCCTGCACCTGTAAGATGGGCATTGACGACATGGCGGTGGTGGACGGCGAGGCGCGGGTGCGCGGAATTGAAGGCCTGCGGGTTGTAGACGCGTCCATCATGCCCAGCATCGTCAGCGGCAACCTCAACGCCCCCACCATCATGCTGGCGGAGAAGCTTGCCGATGTCATTCGCGGGCGCGCCCCGCTGGAACCGTCGACGGCGCCGTTTTACCGTGCCGATACCGATCAGCAGAGATGACGGCGGCATGTCCTCGATCGCCGGAATCGACCATATCGTGCTCTGCGTGCGGGATCTCGAGGCGGCTCGCTATGGATTTCGATCCATGGGCTTCACGCTCACGCCGCCGGCAACGCATCCTTTTGGGACCGCTAACAGTCTCGCTCAAATGGGCTCGAGTTTCGTCGAATTGCTTTCGGTGGCGGACCCCGAACGCATCCCGCCTCACGCAAACGATTATTTCAGCTTCGCCGCTCACAACGCGGATTTCCTGTCCCGCGGA
>DATIPL010000191.1:0-1689 GCA_035471965.1 Gammaproteobacteria bacterium | reverse complement strand
GTGCATGTTCGGCAAAGATCCCGGCACCTTTCGGGAGATAGTCAGGGAGTTTGTACCGGCGGCGCAGGAGAACGTCGACAAGATCCGCACCGGCTGGTCGGAGCGCTCGGCCGAGAAGATACAAGCGGCATCACACAAATTGAAATCGTCCGCCCGCAGCGTGGGAGCGCACGACCTGGCGGAGACCGTGGCCGCGCTCGAAGCGGCCAGTCGAGCCAACGACTGGCGCTCCATCGATGAAGGAGTGTCATCGTTAGGCGAATTGATGCGTGATGTCGAGGTTTTCGTCGACGGCTTGCAATGATACGTAACTGTTCACACGCGCCTGTCCAGATGAACGCTCGCATCCCGAAAGTATTCTTACCTGCAGGAAATTGCGATCGCGAACGCCCTCTGCGCGCATTGACTCCAGTTTGCAAGCGTAACTCTGCCCGGCTGCTCCGGGGTTCCCTCACCTTCCGCGCCGACCGTAGGAGAAGCGCACTCGTCTCATACCGGTCAGGTTTTTTTTCGGCGAAGGGTCCGTCTTCGCCATGCTGGCAACATGGATGACGTGACATCACAAGTCAAGACTGATGTGGGACTGACCACTCCTCGGGCGCTTTCCTCGGGCCACAAGCTGCACTGGTATGAGCTCGGAGAGGTTCTGGGTCAGGGGGCCTATGGCATCACCTACGCCGCGCGCGATGTCAATTTGGATCAAGCCGTGGCGATTAAGGAGTACTTTCCGGACGGCTTTGCCAAGCGCGACGGCGCTGACGTCGTGCAACCGGCCGGTAGCGACGCCGAGGATGCGTATACATGGGGTCTCACGCGATTTCTGGATGAGGCTCAGACCCTCGCGAAGTTTCGGCACCCTGCCATCGTTCGGGTATCGAGCGTATTCGAGGCGAATGGCACGGCCTACATGGTCATGGACTTCGAGCGCGGGAAAACCCTGGCGGAGCTCATCAAGGCTGGAGCAATAATTGGTGAGTCGCGCCTGTTGGCTATCGTATTACCGCTGATCAACGGACTGGAGCATGTTCACGAGAGCGGAATCATTCACCGCGATATCAAACCTGCAAACATTATTATGCGAAGCGATGGCTCGCCGGTGCTGCTCGATTTCGGCGCAGCTCGACAAGCTGGGGACGCCGGAGACCGCCAGCTCACAAACATCGGCACGCCAGGTTATGCTCCCTTTGAGCAGTTCGACGGCAGTGGCGAAGCCAAGCAAGGGCCGTGGACGGATATTTACAGCCTCGGTGTGATGCTCTACGAGATCGTCGGCGGCCAGCGCCCCACGGACGCCTTGCGGCGCGGCGCGGCGTTGATGGACGGGGGTAAGGATCCCCTGCGGCCACTCAATCACCAAGAATTGAGTCAATGTTATTCCGCCGAGCTGCTCGGAGCCATCGAGCACGCTTTGGCGTTCAGAGTCCCAGACCGCCCACGTTCCATCAAAGATTGGCGGGCGCTTTATCCCGTGCTGAGCACCAGATCACGCCAGACTACGCGCTCATTCGAAACCGGTTCAGCAACCGCCGTAAAGGATTCCGCGCCTGGCAAAAAAACGTTCAGCAACATGGATGAGGCAGTGAACGCGGCCCTGGTCACTGAGTCCACGCGGTCAACAGTTCAATCCCTCCATGTCATGGTTGTGGACGACGAGCCTTTTGTATTGAATTTGTTGAAGCGAATTCTCGA
>DATIPL010000190.1:0-1572 GCA_035471965.1 Gammaproteobacteria bacterium | reverse complement strand
GTTTTCGGAATGTCATCGCCGCCGAGACCGACGAAGGTGGCGAATGCGAGCATCATCAGTGCAAACTCTTCAGCCGGCCCGAATTTGAGCGCGAACTCGGCGAGCGGCGGCGCGAACAGGGTGAAAAGGATGACGGAGATGGTGCCGCCAAGGAACGAACCGACCGCGGCCGCGACCAGGGCGTAATCCGCTTTTCCCTGCATTGCCAGCGGGCGGCCGTCGAAAACCGTCGCCACGGCGGTGGAAGCCCCGGGTATACCGAGCATCACCGAGCTGATGGCGCCTCCGTACATCGCGCCGTAGTACACCGCGGCGAGGAAGATAATCGCCGCGTTCGGCGGCACCAGAAAAGTGACCGGCAACAGGATAGCGACGCCATTCACCGATCCGAGTCCGGGCATGGCGCCGACGAAAAGGCCGATGATGCAGCCGATCACCATCATCAAGAGGTTCTGAGGCGTTGCGGCCTCAGCGAACCCGGCTAGCAGAAGATCAAGGACCTCCACGGCTGTGTTTCCTCAGCGTTCGACGCGATCGAGGCCCGCGGCCGGATCCGGCGCGGGACGGTTGTCAGTAAATGAGCCTGTAAAGCGGATAGAAGAGCGGCTCCGAATAGCCCTTGGGCAGTATGATTTTCAACAGGCCTTCGAAGAAAAAGAAAGTGCCTGCGGGAAGCAAGAGCGAGAGCGAAAACACCACTTTCCACGTATGGGCCCCCACGACCCTGAAATAGAACAATAGAAACAAGATCAGCGCGAAATACATGCCGATGACATGCACGAGCGCCAGGGTGACGGCGAGTGAACCGGCGGTGATGGTGAACATCTGCCAGGTCTTCCGATCCATGAAATACTCGCTCGAACGGGACTGCGGCGTGGTTCGCGTGAACCAGCGCACCATTGTCGCCACGCAGCAGATCAGCATCCCCGCGGAGAGCCAGAAGGGCCACGCCCCGCCGCCCGGTCCTTCGCCGTGAACCCAGCCAATCTCGAGCTCGGCGCTCTTCCACATGAGATAGACGGAAAAGACCCCCATGATGATCGCCATCAGCAGCTCAGCCGTGCGAACAGTCATGGGGGCCTCTCCGCCTTTATCTCAAGCGCGCGTTGGGATCGCCGTCGAAACTCGAAGGTCTCAAAGCTTACCCATGTCCTTCAAAAGCTTGGTGTGCTTCATGTATTCGCTCTTGTAGAACTCACCGAGTTCATCCCCGGCCTTCCAGTCCCGGAACAGGCCGTCGCTCTTGGTGAAGTCGATCCACTCTTTGGAATCGAACACCTTGCGGAAGAGATCGATGTAATAAGCCTGCGCATCCTTGGAAATCTTCGGCGGCGCGAAGATGCTGCGCTGCATGAAGTAGACGATATCCGGATGACCGAGCTCGGCTGAAGTCGGCACGTCCGGGAACTGCGGCAGCCGCTCAGGCGTCATCGCCATCAACGGCCGTGATTTGCCGGCTTCGTAAAATCCGAGCTGCTCGGACGGGTTGTTGACGGTAGAGTCGATATGCTTGCCGATCAGGTTCTTGGCCACGGTGCCGCCGCCCGGGAAGGGCACGTAGGTCACCTTGAA
>DATIPL010000189.1:0-2430 GCA_035471965.1 Gammaproteobacteria bacterium | reverse complement strand
GCAATCACGGCGTCCATGAGCGTTCCGCCCTGGCCGCCGACGGCCTCGGGAAAAGCGATTCCGAAGAGCCCCTGTTCCGCCATCCGGCGGGCGACGTCGTGGGGATAGGCGTCCGAGTGGGCGCGCTCGAGCGCGCCTTCGCTCAAGAAACGCTCGGCAAAACCGCTGACGGATTCGCGGAACCGCTGCTGCTCTTCGCTGAGTTCGAAATCCACTGGAAAGACGCCGTCGCTGACCGGACGAACAATAGTATCGTGACCGCGGTGCCCGCGCACCGCTGAGAGCGCTTCGCCTGAGTCGACAGGACTACCGAAGCCGCTTCACCAGCCGCTCAAGGTATTCGAGCCGCCGAATGCACATCTCGATTCTGAAGGTGAGCGAGTCATCGACCTCATCGATGACGTGAAGCATGTCGAGATAAAAGAACACGTGAAAGCTGTCCAGGTACCGGACGCCGTAATCCTTGTCCAGGACCAGATTTTCCGTGCCGCCCAGGTCGATGATCTTGGACTCCTCCTCCATCCAGCGCCGCGCGTGGCGGGTGAAATCGGCCAGCTGCGCGCGGGCTCTGGCTTTGCGCTTCATAAGCGGCAGCGCTTCGTCTTCGTTTCCCGGATTGGAGAGATCGAACCAGGGAGTGCAGTTCTCGGCCAGCACGATGACGCTCGGCCTCGCGTCCACCTGCGTTGCCACGAAGCGCGCCGCGGGCACGATCTCATCGAGGGCCTGCTTTATGGCCCGGTATTCCTTACCCAGGACTCTAACCTCGGCCAGGCTACACGGGCGCTTGTATCGTTTGAGCACGAAGTCCACTGGCGCGCGCTCGCCGCCGCGCACGATGACGCCGATGCTGCGCCACACGTCGCAATGAAACCCCGCGGTGGACACCAGGGTGAACGGCAGGTTTGCCGTGTCCATACAGGCAATCTTTGCCGGAACGCGATCGGTTTCCCGGGACATCGAATCTGTCCGAAGTGATGGGTACCGGCGATTATGCAAAGACGGGGCCTGAATAATCGGGAGAGTCGACGAGCATCCCGTCTCTGGCCTTCGGCCTACCGCCTCCGGCCTGAAGCCTGCAGCCCGTAGCTGCTTGCACCGCCCTGGTGCAGTGGTGCCCCAAACCGCAGCCTCAATTCGACTTGCGCGCCTCGATCTCGGACGCGATTGCGAGCACCCGGCGGGCCTTTTCCACGATGGGATAATCGATGAAGTAACCACCCACCTGGATCGACGCGGATCCGCTCGCTTCCGCCTCTTCAAAGGCTTCGACGTAGCGCTTCGCCTTGGCAATCTCTTCTTCACCAGGCGTGAACACCGCATTGATGACCGGCACCTGCTCCGGATGAATGCAGAGCTTGCCCTGGTAGCCCATCTCACGCGCGAGCTCGGTCGAACCCTTGAGCGCTTCGATGTCGCCCAGATGAATGAACACCGTGTCCACAGGCGGCTCCAGATCCGCGGCGCGGGATTCCACCGCGATGGCGGCGCGGGCGTGGCCCATCTCGCGCTCGCCCCGGGTCCAGCGCATGTTCATGTCCAGGCTGTAGTCACCGGCGCCGAATGAGAGCCGTTTCACGCGGGACGATGCCGCACAGATGGATTTCAGCGAGGAGACGCCCTTGCCGGTCTCGATAATCGGCAGCAGATCGATGGCGCCCTCCTCGAGTTCCCGCTCGCGCTCCAGCTGAGTCATCAGCCAGTCGATGCATTGAAGATGCACCGCGGACTCGACCTTGGGCAGCATGATTCCGTCCACGCCCCGCTGCACCACGGCCTGAAGGTCGCCGTAGCAGAACGGCGTATCGAAGGCGTTGACCCGCACGTAGCCGAGACACGAGCGCGGCTTTTGCAGCGCCTCCACCACCAGCGGCCGCGTCGCCGGCTTCTCGGTAACGGCAACCGCATCCTCGAGATCGAGAATCACCACGTCGGCGTCAAGAGTCAGGGATTTTTCGACTTTAGGTGAGTGATTGCCCGGCGCGAACAACATACTGCGATAGAGCCCCATCAGCATTCTCCTTTTCCGAACATCTCACCCGAAAGATGCACCTCAACTTCTCTGGTCAAACCGCCTGCCCACCATCGCCGAGGCGATGTTAATCTTCTGAATATCGATGGTGCCGCCGGCGATGCCCCAGCCCCAGGCATCGCGCATGCGCCGCTCCATCGGATACGCCTTCGAGTAGCCGTAGCCGCCCATGAGCTGCACCGCGGCGCCGGTCACTTCGCGGGACATCTCATTGGCAAAGCACTTGGCGACGCTGGATTCATAAACGCCGGGGAGACCTTTTTCTGCCTTTGCCGCTGCGCGGTGGATCAGCAGCCTGGCCGCGTCGACCCGCATCGCCATTTCCGCAAGCTTGAGCTGCACCGCCTGGAAATCGACGATGGGCTTGCCGAACTGCTTTCGCTCCTGCACGTATTCCA
>DATIPL010000188.1:0-13754 GCA_035471965.1 Gammaproteobacteria bacterium | reverse complement strand
GGGCGCTCATGTTTCGGCCGATTTCCGCGGCGCGACCCAAGCTCGGCCTGCTCGACCATGCGCACAGGCATTACGAACTGGCGAACGTCATGCTGATGACCCTGGATCGCCAGGGACGTATCACCGGCATCAATCCCAAGGGTCTCATGCTGCTTCGCTGCACCGAGGCCGACGCCGTGGGCAAGAACTGGTTCGACGAGTTTCTTCCGGACGAAATCCGGGAAGATATTCGCGCCGGATTCAACGAGGTCATAAGCGGAAAGCGCGAGCCGGTCGAGTACCAGGAAAACCTGGTGATGACGCGAGGCGGGCAAACACCGCTCGTGTTCTGGACATGTCGAACGCAAAAAGATGAAAACGGCCGGGTCACGCATCTACTCTGCTCCGGACTGGATATCACCTATCAAAGAAAGGCGGAGATCGACCTTGAAACCACGAAGCAACGGTTTCAGGACTATGCGGCGGCGTCATCCGACTACTTCTGGGAAATGGATGAGAAGCTGCGTTTTTCCTGGTTCTCGCAGCGCTTTACCGAAGTTACCGGCGTACCGACGGAGCAGCTCCTGGGAAAAACCCGGATCGAGACCGGAATCCCCGACGTCGATCCCGCGATCTGGGCGCGGCACTTGGACGACCTGGAGAATCATCGCCCCTTTCGCGACTTTATCCATCCCCGGACACAATCCGACGGCCGGGTCGTCTGGCTGTCAATCAACGGGCGCCCTGTTTTCGACGGTCACGGGCTCTTTCGCGGATACCGCGGGACGGGAAGTGACATTACGGATCTGGTGGAGACCACCCGGGCATACAAGGAGAGCGAGGAGAAGTACCGGAAGATTTTCGAAGCCGAAACCGCTGCAATTACCGTATTCGACGCGGAGACGTTGCGTTTTATCGACGCGAATGATGCCGCCACCGAACTCTACGGCTATACCCGCGAGGAATTCCTCGATTTAACTGTCGCCGACACCTCCGCCGAGCCGGACTCAACGCAAGAGACTATCGAAAAAATCATCGATGGGAAAACGAACCACGTGCCGCGTCGACTGAAACGGCGCAAGGATGGCAGCATTTTCCCCGCCGAGCTGACCAGCTCGGTATTCAGCCTCAAGGGCAAGAAGTTTATATGCTGCGTCGCGCGTAATCTGTCGACAGAGGAACAACAGGCTCGCGCGCTCAAGGAAAGTGAGCAGCGCTTTCGATCTTTTGCCGAGAACTCCAGCGCCGAGATTTTCATCAAGGATATCGACGGCCGCTATCTGATGGTGAACCGGTACATGACGGATCTTCTGGAGTTGAGCGAAGAGGAAGTTCTCGGAAAGACGGCCGTCGAGCTGTATTCCCCGGAAATTGCCGCGCGGGTGGCTGCTCATGACAAGGAAGTCCTCGAGAAGAAAGAGACCATCGTTCGCGAGACGGTGGAGGAGTGGCCGGACCGCCAGCGCGTTTACCTCTCGGTCAGGTTTCCGATGTTTGATGCGCTCGGGAGGATCATCGGTTTGGGCGGGCTGAACCAGGAAATTTCCGAGCTTGCCGAGGCGCGTCGTGCGCTCCAGGAGAGCGAACGCCGCTTCAAGGATTTCGCCGAAACCGCGGCGGACTACTTCTGGGAGACCGACTCCGAGGGCCGCTTCATTTATCTCTCAGAGCGATTCCGGCAGGTGCGCGGCATCGGCCAGGAGCAGGTGCTGGGAAGAACCCGGCGAGAGGCCTTCGGGGAAGCACTGGAAGACGCCGCCGACGGCGAGCACGCTCCGGCCATACGTGAGCACAAGCCATTTACAGTCCAATTGACCCGCCAGCGACCGGACGGATCCGTTGTCCGTCTGGAATCCACCGGCAAGCCGGTTTTCGGCCGGGACGGGGTGTTCCGCGGCTACCGCGGATCCACCCGCGACATCACCGACGCCCACGTTCTCTCCGAAGAACTCACCTATCAGGCGACTCACGATGGACTCACCGGACTTTTGAATCGGAGGGCGTTCGAAGATCGACTGAACGGTGTTCTGGAAGCGGCCCGGAGCGAAGGCAGCGAGCACGTCATGTGCTACCTGGACCTGGACCAGTTCAAGGTCATCAACGACACCTGCGGCCACGACGCGGGTGACGAGCTGCTCCGGCAGCTCTGCGTTCAGCTCAAGGCCAGGGTGCGGAAACGGGACACTCTGGCTCGGCTTGGGGGAGACGAGTTCGGTGTTCTCATGGAGCACTGCGCTCTGGACCAGGCGGACCGAGTCGCCGACGCCCTGCGCCAGACAATCACCGATTTCCGGTTCGCCTGGGAAGGCCGGGAGTTCCGCATCGGAGCGAGTATCGGAATGGCCGCCATAAACGCCTCCAGCGAAAGCATCGCCTCAGTGATGAGCGCGGCTGACGCGGCCTGCTACGTCGCCAAGGATCAGGGGCGCAACCGAGTGCACATCTCCCGTGAAGACGACGTAGAGCTCGCCCGTCGGTATACCGAAATGGAATGGGTTGCCCGCATCAACGCAGCCCTTGCCGAAGATCGTTTCCAGCTTCTTTATCAGCCGGTCTATCCGATCAGCACAGACAAGCGCAAGGGTCACCATTACGAGCTGCTGCTTCGTATGGTGGAGGACGGAAAGAGAATTTCTCCCGCAGAGTTTTTTCCTGCGGCTGATCGCTATAACCTGTCTTCATCACTGGATCGCTGGGTGGTGCGCACCGCGTTGCGCTGGCTGAATGATCGTCCCGAACATCAGCGCGACCTCAAACTCTGCGCCATCAACCTTTCCGGGCACTCGCTCACTGACAGTAATTTCCTCTATTTTCTTATGCAAATGCTGGACGAGTGCAATGTGCCTGCATCGAAGCTCTGTTTCGAAGTCACGGAGACAGTAGCCATCGCAAACCTGACTGCGGCAACCTCATTCATCGAAGGTATCAAGTCCCGAGGTTCGCGATTCGCTCTCGACGACTTCGGAAGCGGCCTGTCCTCCTTCGCCTATCTCAAGGCGCTACCGGTGGACTATTTGAAGATCGACGGCGTATTCATCAGGGATCTGGAATCCAACGCCGTAGACGTATCGATGGTGAAGTCCATCAATGAGATCGGACACGTGATGGGGAAGAAAACCATCGCCGAGTTCGTGGAAAGCGTGGCCATCCTCGACGTGCTGCGCCAGATCGGAGTGGATTACGCGCAGGGCAACGCGCTCGGCATGCCTGCGCCGCTGGAATCGCTGGCGTGAACGCCTTGCTCACCGTCGCTGTCGCCGGAAATCCAGGACAATTTCCGAGGCTCTCGGGACACCTCGGCGGCCCTCGGCTGTGGGTCAGACGCCACGACTGCACCGGGGAGGGCACGGGAGAAACAAGGCGCGTCAGATCGAGTTTTACCTCGGCGACGCCCTCGAGGAGGGCGCTGGAGGCGGAGCGCTGTCGGCGGAGACGCGATGAGATGAGTTGCCGGCTCAATCCCGCCCAGGCTTCGGCGCCTTACGATTTCCGGTTCTGGCGATTTCCGAACGCCGGGAAGCGCCTGTTTTCAGCTCAAAGAGGACAGATTGTGCAATGCCGTTTCTGGTATCTCACCAGGCGGTAGAGGTCTGCCTCAACCGTCGCGTAGACGCGGGCGAATACTTGCATCCGCGCCTGCTGCCGGACGAACTCATTGGGAACCTTCCCGCTCCGCCCATCGACAGATCCTCGAGCGGGTGCCGCGAGAAGCGCTGCCGCTTCGCGTTGACTGAAGTCCCGTCCGGAAGATCGGACATTTCGGCTCCTTCTCGCGCTTCTAGTCCGCGGCCTCGCTGTACGCCTCCAACGGAGGGCAGGTACAGGCGAGATGCTTGTCTCCGTACACGTTGTCGATTCGTCCCACAGGCGGCCAATATTTGTCATCGCGTACTCCGGTAAGCGGAAAGAACGCCTGCTCCTTGGAGTACGGCCGTTCCCACTCGTCCGCGACGAGGAGCTGATGTACGTGCGGGGCGTTTCTAAGAAGATTGTTTTCCGCATCACTATCACCGGATTCGATCGCAGCGATCTCGCGACGGATTGCGATCATGGCGTCGCAGAAGCGATCCAGCTCGCGCTTGGCCTCGCTTTCCGTCGGTTCGATCATCATTGAGTCATGCACCGGCCACGACATGGTCGGCGCATGGATGCCATAATCGACCAGTCGCTTCGCCACGTCGTCCACGGTAATTCCGCAGCTTTCCTTCACCGGCGCGAGATCGATGATGCATTCGTGGGCCACCATGCCGTTTTTCCCCGTATAAACGATTGGATAGTGATCGCTCAAACGCCTGGCGATGTAATTGGCGCTCAAGATAGCCACCTGAGTCGCCTTTTTCAGTCCGCTCGCGCCCATCATGGCAATGTAGGCCCAGCTTATGGGGAGGATGCTTGCCGAACCCCAAGGAGCAGCGGACACCGGGCCAATGGTGCCATCCGGATCCGCGTTTGGATTGACGCCGTCCACCAGAGGATGATCCGGCAGATACGGCGCCAGATGCTGGCGCACGCCTATCGGCCCCACGCCGGGTCCCCCGCCTCCGTGGGGAATACAGAAGGTCTTGTGAAGATTCATATGCGACACGTCGGCGCCGATTTCTCCCAGCCGGGCGACGCCGAGCAGCGCGTTGAGATTGGCGCCGTCCACGTATACCTGGCCGCCGTTGTCGTGAACGATGTCACAGATATCCATGATTGCCTCCTCGAACACGCCGTGCGTCGAGGGATAGGTAATCATGAGCGCAGCCAAGTTGTCCTTGTGCGTTTTCGACTTCTCCTCGAGATCGCCCACGTCCACGTTCCCATCGTGATCGCAGGCGACAACGACCACCCGTAACCCCGCCATGATGGCACTGGCCGGGTTGGTGCCGTGGGCGGAAGACGGAATGAGGCAGATATCGCGATGGGGCTGCCCGTTACGCTCGTGATATTTGCGAATGGCGAGAAGCCCCGCGTACTCGCCCTGAGAGCCGGCGTTGGGTTGCAGCGACACGGCGTCGAAACCGGTCACCTCGCAGAGCATCTCCTCCAGCTCTTCGAAGAGCTGTTGATAGCCCTGGGTCTGATCCAGTGGCGCGAAGGGATGCATGGCGCTGAACTGCCGCCAAGTGACCGGAATCATTTCGGTGGTGGCGTTGAGTTTCATCGTGCACGAGCCAAGCGGGATCATTGATCGGTCAAGAGCAATGTCCTTGACCTGCAGCCAGCGCAGATAGCGCAGCATTTCGGTCTCGCCGTGGTAGAGCTCGAACACGGGGTGGGTGAGAAATTCGCTTTCGCGTTTGACGCTCTTGGGAATGCACTCCTTCACCGCGCCGTCTATCTCCTCGATATCGAGCAAGTCGTCGGATTTCGTGGAAAAAATCCTCCACAGAGCCTCCAGATTCGTGCGGCGAGTGGTTTCGTCGAAGGAAATCCCCAAGTGATCGGCGTCGATAAAGCGCAGATTGATGCGGGATTCCCTGGCGCGCGCGGCAATTTTTGCCGCCAGACCCGGAACCCGGACGGTTACCGTATCGAAGTAGGCTTCGTTGACGACCTTGTACCCCAGGCGGCGAAGGCCCTCGACGAGGATCTGCGTCATGCGGTGGACCCTGCCGGCGATTCGTTTGAGCCCGTCCGCACCGTGGTACACCGCGTAAAGGGCGGCGATCACCGCCAGCAAGACTTGCGCCGTGCAGATATTCGAGGTGGCCTTCTCCCTTCGAATATGCTGCTCGCGGGTCTGCAAAGCCATGCGCAGCGCCGGGCGACCGTTGGAATCGATGGATACGCCGATGATGCGCCCCGGAGTCTGACGCTTGAACGCTTCGCGGGTGGCGAAAAACGCGGCGTGGGGACCGCCGTAGCCCATGGGGACACCGAATCGCTGGGCGGATCCCACGGCAATGTCCGCCCCAAGCTCGCCCGGGGGCTTCAGCAACACGAGGCTCAAGAGATCCGTGGCAACCGTGACCAGCGCATTCAGTCCTCGGGCATGCTTGATGACTTCCCCGATGTCCTCGACCGCGCCGCTCGTTCCTGGATACTGAAGCAGCACGCCGAAGGCGTCCGTGCCTTTCAAATCAGAAGCCGGATTGCCCACGACGATTTCGAAACCCAGCGGACGGGCGCGGGTTTGCACCACAGCGATGGTCTGGGGATGACACTCGGAAGAAACGAAAAAGACATTCGACTTGCTTTTCTTGTTGACGCGCTTGCTCATGGCCATGGCTTCGGCAGCGGCAGTCGCTTCATCCAGCAGTGACGCGTTGGCGATTTCCAATCCCGTGAGGTCCACCACCATTTGCTGGAAGTTGAGCAGCACTTCCAGGCGCCCCTGGCTCACTTCGGCCTGGTATGGCGTGTAGGCGGTGTACCAGCCCGGATTTTCGAGCACGTTGCGCAGGATCACCCCCGGGGTGACTGTGCCGTAGTAACCCATGCCGATCATGGATACGAAGACGCGATTTCGATCGCTCATGCGGCGAAGATATGAAAGCGTGTCGCGCTCGGACATGGGCGCCTTCAGACCAAGGGACCGATCCGAAACAATCGCCTTTGGCACGGCCTTGTCTACCAGATCATCCAGGGAATCCAGGCCCAGGAATTCCAGCATTTCAGCAATCTGGGTCCCACCGGGTCCGATATGCCTGCGCACGAAGTCTTCGCGCATCTCCAGCTCGATCAGCGTCTGCCGTTTTTCAGCCATCGTTCAGAGTCTCAACCTCAGTCAGTTGTCCGGAGCGTACCCGCGCCTTCACGGGGCCTTGAATCCTCAATCCAACCCGTCGACGTACTTCTGGTACGCATCCTCGTCCATCAGCGCGTCCAGTTCGGAGGAATCCTGCACCTTGATCTTTATGAACCAACCGTCCCCCTGAGGATCGTTGTTCACGATCTCCGGCTCGTCCGCGAGGGCGTCGTTGACTTCGACTATGGTTCCGCTGACGGGTGCTTTGAGCTCACCAGCCGCCTTCACCGACTCGATCACCGCCGCTTCGCTCCCCTGGGAAACTTCGAGGCCGGTTTCGGGAAGCTCGATGAACACGAGCTCACCGAGCTGATCCTGAGCATAGTCGGTGATGCCACAGACACCGGTCTCTTCATCCTCCATGCGGATCCATTCATGGTCTTCGGTAAATTTGATATCACTCATTTTTGCTCTCCACCAAAACTAAGACGGCCGCGGCCCGCTCGCCCGCCGCCGGTGAGCGGCAAGACTAGCCGCGATAATATCGCGGTCGGACAAAAGGCAGCTTCGCGACCCGAACCGGCCGGGCCTTGCCCCGCACCATCGCGTCCAGGAGGGTATTTTCAGCGCCCGAGGCGGTATCGACGTAGGCCATGGCGACCGGCCCCCCCACGGATGCACCGTAACCGCCGCTCGTGATCTTGCCAACCTTTCTGCCGCACTTGTCAACGAGCTCCGTCTCCGACCTCACCGGCGCGCGGCCTTCGGGAACGATACCCACCCGGCACCGCTTCGCGCCACCCTCGAGCTGGCGGGCGATGACGTCGAAACCGGGATAGCCCCCGGCCCTTTCGCCCCCCGGGCGGCGCACCTTGGAGAGCGCCCACTCTAGGCCGGCCTCAATCGGGGTCGTGCTTTCATCGATGTCCTGCCCATGGAGACACAGCCCCGCCTCCAGTCTCAAGGTGTCGCGGGCGCCCAGACCGGCGGGTCGCACGCCATCCTGCGACAGCAGCGACCCCGCCAGCTCCATGGCCGCGTCCGCCGGCACCGAGATTTCGAACCCATCCTCGCCGGTGTAGCCGCTGCGGGTGACGAAACACTCGATGCCGGCAACTTCCATGCTCGCCGCCTGCATGAACAAGAGTCCGCGGGACCGCGGCGCAATACGCTTCATCGCCTCGGCCGCGGCCGGTCCCTGGAGCGCAATCAGCGCGCGATTCTCGAGCACGGATAATCGGCAGTCGCCTTCGAGGTTGGATTCGAAGTAAGCCAGATCCTGCTCCTTGCGGCTTGCGTTGACGACGAGAAAAAAATGCCCACCCGCATTGGTCGCCATCAGGTCGTCGAGTATGCCGCCCCCCTCGTTGGTGATCAGGGCGTAACGCTGACGGTTCTCCTCGAGCCCGAGGAGATCAACTGGCAGAAGTCGCTCCAGCGCGGTGGCCGCATCTTTTCCAGTTACCGTGAGCTGGCCCATGTGGGACACATCGAACAGGCTGGCGGCTTCGCGGGTGTGGGAATGCTCTTTGAGAATCCCGTCGCGGTAATTGACCGGCATTTTATGGCCGGCGAAGTCCACCATCTTCGCGCCGTATTGCCGGTGAAGGTCGAAAAGCGGGGTTTTCCTCGAGCACGAGGTCTTGCCCGCATTCTTTTCTGCCATGAGTCGCTCCCGTGGCCGGCGCGAAGCTTGCTGTAGAGAAACAGTGTATGCGATTGAACTCGCAGCGATCTCGGGCGCTGCCGATGCAGCGCATCGACAGCAAGACTACCAGTCACCGCAACTGCGTACACGGTCAACTTTATCGAGACGTCACGCTGCAAAATCCTTCAGCAGCATGCCCGGCAAATCGCCGTTGGCGCATAACCCGGATTCATCCACGATCCGGATACCGTTCACCCAGACCCCCTGCACTCCGACGGCGTCAGTGGTGAGCCGGCGCGCGCCGCCCGGAAGATCGAACACGCGCCGCGCCGGGCCGCGATTGACTCGCGCGGGATCGAACAACAGCAGATCGGCAAACGCACCCTCTGTGAGCATTCCCCGATGGCGGATTCCGAAAATCCCGGCTGGATGACTGGTTAGACGGCGAACCGCCTCTTCCAGCGGCATCACCGATTTTTCCCGCGCCCAGTGTCCCAGCAGATGCAGGCCGAATCCCGCATCACAGAAAAACGTGAGATGGGCTCCGGCGTCGGAGAGGGCGACGGTGCTGTACGGGTCGGTA
This sequence comes from Gammaproteobacteria bacterium, assembly GCA_035471965.1. Taxonomy (GTDB): domain Bacteria; phylum Pseudomonadota; class Gammaproteobacteria; order HK1; family HK1; genus CAMYJH01. Next base: position 4,871 of record DATIPL010000188.1, on the reverse strand, counting down.
AGCAACCGCGCCACGGCCTGCTCGTCTGAGTTGAGCAAGACCGCGGCAAAGGTCGTCTTCAGTTCTTCCTCGAGGCTCAAGTCCAGTAACCAGTCGAGCGGATGCATCCCCGCCTCCTCGGCGGCTTTCTTCACGCTTTGTCCTTCGAAGTGGCGGTTCTCGGATTTCGCGACCTCCACCACCTTCAGTTTCTCCCATTCACCATTGAACAGCCGCACAGCGACCGGTTGCTCCAGGTCCCTGCGAACGCGGGCGCGGAAATCCGCGTCTCTGAGCAACGATTCCAGCTTCTCCCCGGCATCCATGGCAGGGCGCCAGGACGCAATACCCTCGAAGGGATACGGCGCCTCCAGGCTGAACTCCATCGTCAAAGGGCAGCAGGAAACCTGACCGAAAAGCTTCCGCCCCCGGGATTGCGCCTCGGCGATCCGGCTCAGATCGTCGAATACGGCGCCGGGCCGGGTGCTGTTGTGGAGCAGCGCGGCAACCACCACCGGTCGCCCGCTTCCGGCAGCGAGGGATTCGAGATATTCCACCGACGTACCGCCGCCCTTGGTGAGCATGAAAACGCCACGTCCGAATTCGGCCAGCACCCCCACGAGCGCTTTCATCTCCCGCTCGTCGGCGAGACGCGACGGCATCGGATCGCCATCGGCTCCGTTATGTGAAGGCGAAGTGGAAGTGGCAAAACCCACCGCTCCACAGTTCATGGCCTCTCGAACGATCGATTCCATTCGCCGTACTTCATTGTCGCTGGCGGCGCGCTTGGGCGCGTCTTCGCCCATAACGAAGGTTCTGACCGACGAGTGACCGACGAATGCGGCCACGTTGGGACCTGTCCCGTGGCTTTCCAGCATGCCGAGATACTGCGGGAAACTTTCGAAGCTCCAATCGATTCCCGCGCGCAGCGCTTCGATGGACATGCCCTCGACCCGCACAAGATTGCGCATAGTGAGGTCGCGGTCTTCCGGCTTGCACGGCGCGATGGTGAATCCGCAATTGCCGATGACGACCGTCGTCACCCCGTGGGCAGGGGACGGATGCACCATGGGATCCCAAGTGATCTGTGCGTCGTAATGGGTGTGGGTGTCGATGATCCCGGGCGCCAGCACCAGACCGTCGGCATCGACCACCCGGCGCCCCGGCCCGACGTCATCGCCTATTTCGGCAATGCGATCTCCGCTGACGGCCAGGCTGCCGCGCCGAATCGGAGTGCCGAGTCCGTCACAGATATGCGCATTCCTTATGACCAGGTCGTGCACGGAGTTTTCGGTCTTTTGGGCCGATGCCTTCTTCGAGCGGCGCATTATATACAGCGTGCCGCGGACATGCCGAGACAGCGGGATCCGTCCTCGAGCCGCTGCCGGGCGGACGATTTGCCGCAGGGTGGACGGCGCGTGCCGGCAGGATTAGGCTGACTCGCGATACAATTTTTGCTGGCGCCGTCGCGACTGCCTGAATGGCCGTGAAACGACAACAGATGAGAATCGAAGCGCTGGATGAGGGATTCGGCGCGCAAATCACCGGCGTCGATCTCGCGGGTGCGCGGGTGGACGCGGAAATGGTGGCGATGCTCGAAGCCGCGTTGCTCGAGCACCACGTGGTGGCGATTCGGCAACAGGAGCTCGACGTGAACGACGTGGTCGCGGTGAGTCGCCGCTTCGGGCCCCTCGAGCCCCACGTGCTCGATCGCTTTCACCATCCGGAAACTCCGCTGGTGCTGGTGCTATCCAATCGGGTCGATGCGGACGGCCGAGCGCTGGGACTGAAAGACGCGGGGTCTTTCTGGCACTCCGACGTTTCATTCAAGCAGCGCCCGGCAAGGGCGACGCTGCTCTATGCCGTCGAAGTACCGGACGAAGGCGGCGACACCTTGTTCTGCGACATGATGGCCGCCTACGACGCCCTGCCGGATGAGCTGAAACATACGCTCGAGAACGCAATCGCGGTGCACGAATATGCCAACCGCGATCGCGTTGCCCACCGTACCGGGACCAAACCGAGGCTGGATGCGGAAAATCTGCGCAGCGTCCCGCCCGTGCGTCATCCGGTCGTTCGCCGGCATCCAGTCACCGGGCGCAAGGCCCTTTACGTCAATCCCACCTATACCGTTTGTATCGAAGGCATGGAAGCGTCACGGAGCGAATCGCTGCTCAAGGAAATTTTCGGTCACTGTCTCCAGGACAGATTCCGGATGCGCTACCGATGGCGGCCCAAGGACGTGGTCATCTGGGACAACGCCGCCGTGATGCACTCGGCGACCACCCAGAACCTGGATCCGTCGCGCCACCGGACCCTCTGGCGGACCATCATCGTGGGAGAACCAACCCATTGAATGTCTCTCATCTTTTCACCAGGCAGCGGTTCAAACGAGGGCGGCAGGATTGAGGAAGTATTGCGGCGACCAGAGCGAATAGCACTGGAGCAGCGCCCGGCGATAACGATGGCCTTCAGGCAAAAGGGGGTCTCTCCTTCCAACACTTTACTTCCAATAGATCCGCTTTCCGGGGATCACCCCCCGGACGCCCCCACGGGGATTCTCCACATCCCCCGCATAGCGCGGGATGACATGCACGTGTAGATGAAACACGCTCTGTCCTGCCGCCTGTCCGATATTGATGCCGACGTTGTAACCGTCGGCCTCGAAGCGGTCGTCGAGTAACGGCTTGGCGCGGTCCAGCATCGTCCACAAGGCCACCTTCTCCGCGTCGGTCGCGGAAAAATAGTCCTTCACATGCCGGAACGGAACCAGGAGCAGGTGCCCGTTCGATACCGGATAACTGTCCCAGGTGGCATAGCAGAGCTCGTTTTCAAGCACCCGGCTTCTTTCACTCGGATCACAGAACGGGCATCTCTTCGGCTTTGCAGCGTCCATTGCTCGATATTTCATCCTTCAGTAGGTGGCCGCCGCCGGAATTGTCGAGACCGGTCCTGACGGCGCAGGGAACTTGCTGCGAGAGGGACCGGCCACGCTCAAGACAGCGCCCGACGGAGCAACGGCGGTCGAACGGTGGTCCCGGTCTAATCGACGATGTGGTACACGGGGGCTTTTTCCATCTCCCACTCCCCGGACTCCCGGTCGTAGCGGGACACGGTGAAGCAATGCCAATTGGTGTCATCCAGCTTCGGATGGTCGCCCCGGTAGTAGTATCCCGGCCAGCGCGTTTCCGTGCGGAACATCGTGTGGCGCGTTACGGACTCCGAAGCCAGAACGCGGTGGTGAAGCTCCCACGCCCGCTGAAGCTGGTGCAGGTCTTCGGCCCCGAGATGGTCGAGGTCCTCCTTCAGCATGCCCAGAAGCTCCAGAGCGCGGGTGAGCAGGGGCTCGTTGGTCATGTAATGGGCGCTGATACCGCCGACGTACTCGTCCATGAGCTTCTCGAGACGCTGAAGACCGTTCAGCGGCAGCATATAGCTCGGTGAAACGGTTCCCGCGACGATTTCGTTGCGCCCGACCTGGTAGTTTTCGAGGGGTTGAAAAACCAGCTTCTTGAGATCCTCGTACTGCCGCTCGCTGACCCGGGGCTGCTCGTTGCGCAAGTCGTTCACATAGTTGACCGCCGCCTTCGCGGCGATCCGGCCCTCGGTGAAGGATCCGGACGAGAACTTGTGCGCGGTGCCGCCGATGGTGTCGCCGGCGCCGAACAATCCCTCGACGGTCATCATGCGGTTGTATCCCCACTGGTACTCGTCCGGCGCATAGTCCGACGGCCCGCTCGCCCAGGCGCCCGAACACGTGGCGTGGGAGCCCATGACGTACGGCTCGGAGGTGGTCAGCTCAGGATTGGTATGCTTGGGATCGATGTTCTGCGACGCCCAAACGACCGCCTGACCGATGGTCATGCCGAGGAAGTTCTCCCAGCCCACGGTTTCTTTGTGCGGATCCTGGAAGGCCTCCTTCGTCACCATGCGGATCGGACCCCTGCCCGCCTTCGTTTCCTCGATAAACGCGTGATTGCGCAAGCAGGTGGGCACCGGGTGTCGATCAATGTAATCACCGACCAGTTCTTTCGTCTGGTCATACCACTTGGACTCGTACTCCTCTCCGTAGGCATTTTCGGTGTACGTCTTGAGATGCAGGAAGTAGGCGCCGACCGGACCGTAACCGTCCTTGAAGCGGGTGAGGACGATGCGGTTCTCCATCTGAGTCATTTTGGCGCCGGCGAGAATCGGCAACGCATAAGCAGAGGCGCTGCTCCACGGCGCATACCACGTCCTGCCCATGCCCTCGCCCACCGAGCGGGGCTTGTAGATATGAGACGCGCCACCCGCACACACGATGACCGCCTTCGCCCGGAAAACGTAGAAATCCCCGCTGCGGACGTTAAAGCCGACGGCCCCGGCGACCCGGTCGGGTTTCGCCTCGTCCATCAGCAGGTGGGTCACCATGATGCGGTTATAGACTTGGGTGGCGGCCTTGCGGGCGGCCTCGGCGACGATAGGTTTGTAGCTCTCGCCGTGAATCATGATCTGCCACTTGCCCTCGCGCTGATACCGCCCCGTTTCCGGGTCCCGCATAATGGGAAGACCCCACTCTTCGAACTTGTGCACGGTGGAATCGACGTGACGCGCGATGTCGTATCCCAAATCCTCCCGCACCAGGCCCATCAGGTCGTTACGCGCGTAGCGAACGTGATCTTCGGGCTGGTTTTCGTCCCACTGCATGCCCATGTAGCAGTTGATGGCATAAAGGCCCTGCGCGACCGCACCGCTGCGTTCGATGTTGGCCTTCTCGACGCAGACGACCTTGAGGTCCCGTCCCCAGTACCTGGACTCATAGGTGGCGCCACAGCCCGCCATGCCCCCGCCGACGACGAGGACATCCGAATCCACGAAGATCGTTTTCCGCCGACTGAACATGCCCATTAGAC
>DATIPL010000187.1:0-2562 GCA_035471965.1 Gammaproteobacteria bacterium | reverse complement strand
CCGCTGCCCGCGGGCGCGAAGCTCGACGGCGTCGACATCATCGTCCGGATCCGGCGAAAAAGCTCCCGATCTTGAGATTCTCTCAAGCGTATTCCCGGCACAGCGCTGCCACGTGCGCCAGCGCGGTATCGCGCCGCGGATAGCGCTCGGGATATTCGCGCATCAGGGCGTCGGCGATGTGCGCGTTGTTGGCGCCGGCCTTCATCAGCCCGAGGCAAAGCCGAAACGCCTTTCCTTCATCGGACAGCTTCAACGCAGACGGGTCTGCGCCGTTTTCCGGTATCGACGCGGCCGACTGCTGGAAGCGAAGGCCCTGGATATTTCCGCCTGCGATTTTTCGAATCAGGCTGTCCCAGGACCAGTCGTAGTCGGCGCCCGATTGTGTCGCCCGAATCAAGACCCGGGCGCTGTCACCCGTGGTGACGTCGACGTCCTTCGGCCACGGGAACAGCAGCTGGCTGTAAATGCGGCGCCCGCCTTGGGAAGCGACGGCGGTGGGACCGTTCTCGATGCGGATGGCTTCGCTCAGATCGCGGTCGAACCACAGCGCAATGCCGCAGGCCGGGCCGCCGCGGGTGATGTCGAAAGCAATCTGCTGCTCGAAGTCCGTTTCCAGCGACGCCCGGTAATCGAGAACGGCAACCGGCATTGCATCGGAAAGCAGTTCGCCGGGCTCGAACCGATGGGCCCGGAACTCGGTAGCGGCAGGCTCCGCTGCGGCGCTCAGGTCGAGACCGTGTGGCGCTTCCCACCACACGGCGCGTTGCCCCACGTTGTTTGACGACACCACGGCGGCAAAGATCCGATCGGCCGCTGGGATCATGATCCCGCCCGGCGCCAGAAAATGCGTTCGCGCGTGATCGATCACCGACAGGTGATTGCCGTGCCAGGGCACGTGCCCGCCGAGATCGGAAACGATGACGTCGGCGCGTTCCTCGAGCGTTACCTCGCGAGCGTCGGCCTGGATCAGCGTGATGCGGTCGGCAAAGCCGTTGTCGCGGACCAGGCGGCGGGCGAGCCCGATGATGTCGTCCGGCTCGATGGCGAAGACCCGGCGCGCGCCGAGCTTCGCCGCCATCAGAGCGAAGATGCCGCTGCCGGATCCGACGTCGAGGACGCAGGACTCGGGCGTGACCGACTGCTCCAATGCGCGCAGGTAGGCGTCAATGCGCACCGTGTCGGCAATCATGGCGCCGTGGTCAAGCAGGGAGTACACGCAGGACCTCGTCAGTCACCAGTGAACGCCGCGACATCAGGTTCCGGCCGTATCCTGGGGACGGGCCGGCGTCAGATCGCTGAACACATGCTCGTCGAAAGCGTCGTCGAGTGAGCGTCCCTGCTGCTCGACCCATGCGTGGGCCTCCATGCCGCTGCGCGCCGCGCGCACCCCGAAACGGATCTCCGCCGGGATCCCGCGGCGCCGGAGCATGTGCCAGAGGAGCAGAGAGCGGGTCAGGCAGGTGCCCCGAACCAGCCCGTGGCGCGCCGCCATTCGGACGGCCCGGGCAACACGTTCGGAATCGGCCCGGTGTAATTCCGATCCCCGCAAGGACGGTGCGTTGAAGCCCGCCAGGAACGTGCGCAGACGTTTGAATCCGAGCACATAAATGCCCGCAGCCACCAGAGGAAGTTCGCCCAGGGCTGTAAGCAGCATGCCGCGATCGCTGTGGGGTAAATCAAGGAACTTGCGCAGTCGGCTCATGGCCTGGATTGATCCGCCTGCGCCGATTCGATCAGTCCGCCGTCCAGCAGCCGGATGAGCAGTTCGGCGACGTCGGCTCTCAGAGTGTCTTCGTCCACGTCGAACTCACCCAGCATGCGCTCGATCACCGCCTCCGGGCGCTTGAGCTCGATCAGCAGGGTCCAGATGCGGGTACCGGACTCGTCCAGACCGAAATAGCGCTCGCTTTTGAGATCCAGCAGCACGGTCTCGTCCTCCAGCTCCTGGTGCAGCACTTCTGCGGATGGCGCCAGTGGCCTGGAAAAGTCGAAATCGTCGGCGCAAACCCTGGAGCTCAAGGCATTCATCACTTTCATTGCTACTGACTCAAGTTTGGTCGCGGCCCGGGAAGAGGTCAAAGTCAATTCGCTCAGCAGCGCAATCGGCGCTCCGGGTCGTGCGCCACCGTCGGTCTGATTACGTCCGATAACTGGTCAAGAGTCGGGCCGCGAACCGCTCCGCGGGTTCGCGGCCGTCGAACAAGTCTGCCATTTCTCGCTCGAGCGCTGTCGCGATCTGTTCGAGCGAGCATCCGTTTTCGAATCCCTCCAGCACGCTCAACGCGGCACGACCGCGGGGTTTGAGTCCCGGCCGATGGTCCGTCGCGCTCCTGTTCAGGCTTTCGAGGCTGAGCGGCGCGGCGTAGAAGGTGGACTGATCGAATCTCTGCTTCGATTTTTTGCTCTTCCGATCTTGAATGTTCGTCTCCCATCGCCACACGTAGTCTCCGGCCACGTAATCGGCGCGAAGACAAAGCTGCAACCGGTCCCCTTCAGAGACGCTTATCGGATGGGAGAGTGGAAAAAAGGCGGCGCCGTAAACCAGTCCCGGGTTGCCGGGAG
>DATIPL010000186.1:0-6537 GCA_035471965.1 Gammaproteobacteria bacterium | reverse complement strand
GCGGGAATCGCCACCATGGAAATCTACGAAAAAGAAAGGCTGTTCGACCGCGCCGCAGAGATGTCTCCATACTTTCTTGATCAGATGTTTTCGTTGAGTGACATCCCGGTCATCAGCGACATTCGGGGTTACGGCATGCTGGCGGGATTCGACGTGACCCCGGAAGGCGGTCCGGGCAAGCGGGGCTACCAGGTGCAGAAAGACCTGTTCGAGGCGGGCCTGCACATCAAGATGACGGGAGATTCCGGGATAGTCGCGCCTCCGCTTATCGCCGAGAAATCCCATGTCGATCAAATTTGCGACATATTGAGGAAGGTATTGAGCAGATACTGATCGGGCATTACCAGGCTTGCGGGCCACCGGCGGTGTTTCCGCTCTTTCGAGCAGTCTGCTGATCAACCGTGCGCCTCGTTCTGGTCATCAACAGCGGCAGCTCCTCGCTGCGCTTCAGCTTGATGGACTGCGATTCCGGAAGGTGCACCGCTCGCGGCTACGTAGAACGCATCGGCGCCGTGTCTTCCATCGCGACTTACGAGGTCGACGACGGTCCACGCGAGCGACTGAGCGTCAAGGCCAAGGATCACGGCGTCGCCATGGAAATGGTGCTCGATTTTCTAATCGGCCACGAGGCTGCTCCCATCGAATCGGCGGATGACGTCAAAGCCGTCGGTCACCGCGTGGTTCACGGCGGCGAACGCTTCTCCCGGGCGGTCAGCGTGGATGACGAAGTGATCAGCGCCATCGCCGACGCGTTCGATCTGGCTCCGTTACACAACCCTGCGAACCTCAAGGGCATTGAGGCCGCGCGGCGGGCGCTGCCAAACGCGGTGCACGTGGCGGTATTCGACACCGCTTTTCACCACACGATGCCCGCGAGCGCATACGCTTACGCCCTGCCGGAACGTCTTCGCCGCCGTCACCGGATCCGGCGCTACGGTTTTCACGGGCCCAGCCATTACTTCGTCAGCCGGCGACTTTACGAAATATCGAGATTCAGCCAGGACGAATCCCGGCTGATCACATGCCATCTGGGCAACGGCGCCTCCATGTGCGCCATCCGAAATGGTGAATCCGTCGACACCTCGATGGGACTGACGCCTCTCTCGGGGCTGGTCATGGGCACCCGCTGCGGCGACGTGGACCCATCGGTGGTTTTCGAGCTGGTGGAGAAGGAAGAGCTGCCGCTTTCCGAGGTGCACACGCTTCTCAACCGCCACAGCGGACTCTTGGGCCTGAGCGGCTACGCCAGCGACATGCGGGATTTACTGAAGGAAGCCGAGGCCGGCGACGCGCGATGTCGGCACGCAATCGACGTATTCTGTTATCGTGCCCGCGCATACATCGGCCAGTACATGGCGGTGCTCAACGGCTGTGACGTCATAGTGTTCACCGCTGGAATCGGGGAGCACAGTGCCGAGGTTCGTGCACAGATTTGCGCCGGTCTCGAGAACCTGGGCGTGCGCCTGGACGACGCACGCAATCGTGACGCCGTCGGCGTTGAAGCAAGGATTTCCGCAGACGGCAGCGGCGTAGAGGTTTGGGTCATTCCGACCGACGAGGAGCTGGTCATTGCCAGGGACGCGCTCGATGTCGCCGCAGATCGGCGGCGAGCCGATCGAAAATGAACGGTATGGATCAGATGGCGGCGATACAGGAGCGCGGTTGGCGTGCGGGAGCCCGCTTGAGCACACCCAGTCGTCTTCGGTCTGGATTGCGCCGACTTCGCAGTCGGCTGTGTCGATGCGCGAGTTGACATCCACACCCCCCGGTGCTCCAATCCTCAGCGTTGATTTGACAGCGCATAAAACAACGAAAGGCGCTGAACGGATGGAGGAACTCGCCCACCGCCGCAGTCGCGGCGGGCGCCCAGATTTGAACCCCGCTCCCCCGGCGATTCTCGGGCGATGCCACGCGCTGAATTTGTCTGCCGCATGACCGGAGCACGAGACCGCTGATCCGGCCGGTCCGGCCGGGCTCGATCTGGGTACGACGTAACGCATGGGCGCGCGTCGAATGTTTAACGGTAACGATTCAAGACGTCAGGAGGAGTTATAAAGATGGGTAATCGATTATTTGCTTTATTTGGAGTCTTCATTGCAGCGACGCTGTTCGCCACCGGTGTGATGGCCAAGACCGTCATCCGCGTGCAGTCGGTGATTCCGGCCAAGGCTGACGAAGTCGTCATGCTGGAAGAGTTCGCGGCCGATGTCGCGGCGCTTACCAACGGCGAGGTCGAGATACAGGTCCTGCCCGCCGGCGCCATCGTCGGCGTAAAGGAGACTCTGGAAGCGGTGGACAAAGGGCTCATCGAGGGCGGGTTTGCCTGGACCCACTACTGGTCCGGTTATCATCCCGCCGCCATGTTGTTCGGGTCTCCGGTCGCCGGCGCGGGCGTTGGCATCGACAACATCGCCTTCGTTTCCTGGTTCCTCTATGGCGGCGGCAAGGAGCTCTACGACGAGCTGTGGACAGAGATGGGCATGAATATCAAGGGATTCATGCTGCAGCCGGTGGGTCCCGAAGCGCTCGGCTGGTTCAAAGAGCCCATCAACAGCATGGATGATTTCCGCAAGCTGCGTTTTCGCACCCCGCCCGGCATTCCCGGCCAGACCTACAAGGACATCGGCGTCGCTGCGGTGGCGATGGGCGGCGGTGAAATCCTCCCGGCGCTTGAAAAAGGAGTGATCGACGCCGCCGAGTGGTGCTGCCCGAAGCCGGATCTGGTGTACGGTTTTCAAAAGGTGCTCAAGCACTATTATCTGCAGGGTCTGCATCAGGTGGTGGTCAACGCGGACATCTACATCAATGGTGATGTGTACAGGAAGCTGACGCCGCATCAGCAGAAGGCTCTGGAAGTGGCGGCGAACGCCTCGCTGATCAAGTCTTTGAGCTACCGGATCTACGAGAACGGCAAGGCGCTGAAGGAACTGACGGAGGTGCACGGCGTCATCCTGCACGATACGCCACCGGACTATTTCACGGAGTACATGGCCGCGGCAAATGCGACTCTGGAGAAGAACGCCGCAGAGAATGCGTTCTTCAAGAAAGTGTGGGATTCGCAGAAGGCTTTTGCCGACGTGGCGGTTCCGTTCTGGGCCGGCGCCCAGACCTCGAATGCAAGCCTGGGCCAGGCTTACGCCAAGAGAAAAAAGTAACCGCAGGCTTTGTGAAGCTTTGAGGTGAAAGAACGGGAAGGCGGGCCGCAGTGCCCGCTTTCCCGTTGTCCGGAATTCCGCGCCTGATGCCTGAGACCCCCAAAGACCTCGACATCACCGACGAGCTCATCGCCGAACGCCGAGGTGAGCCTGGGGAACTGCCGGATGACATGCCGCGCTGGATGGCGGCCACCATCACCTGGATCGATCGCCTGAGCAAGTGGACGGGGCTCATAGTCTGCTGGCTGACCGTGCCCATGTTCGTCGCCATGGTCTACGAGGTGGTCGCCCGTTACGCCTTCGTCGCGCCCACCATGTGGGCCTACGATATAAGCCGCATGCTCTACGGCGCGTTGTTCATGCTGGGCGCCGGCTATGCACTGTCAAAAGGCGTGCACATCCGCGCCGACTTTCTTTACCGCAACTGGTCGCCCCGGGCCCAGGGCATCGTCGACTCGGCGCTCTACATCATTCTCTATTTCCCGGGGCTGATCGTTTTTCTCTGGACCTCCACCGACTTCGCCTACCTCGCCTGGAAGCGCGGCGAGCTGGGCATGGATACGGCGTGGATGCCGCACATGGGTCCGATCAAGACGGCGCTTCCAGTTGGCATTCTGCTGCTGCTGATTCAGGGCATCGCCGAGACGCTTAGAAGTCTGTATGCCGCGGTCAAAGGGCGCTGGCCATGAGCAACGAAATTCTTGGCATGGTGCTCATCGGCGTGATGCTGTTCGCCATATTTGTCGGATTTCCGATTTCGTTCACTCTGATCTTTCTCGGCTTCCTATTCGGCTACGCCGGTTTCGGTGACCTGGTTTTCTATCTGATGACGTTTCAGTTCTCGAACGTCATGCTGGAGCAAACCCTCGCCGCGGTGCCGCTGTTCATATTCATGGGTATTCTCATGGAGCAGGCGGGACTGATGGAGCGACTGTTCGGGTCGGTTCAGATGATGCTGTCGCGCACCAGGGGCGCGCTGTTCATCGCTGTGCTATTCGTTTCCACCATTTTCGCCGCCGCCACCGGCATCGTCGGCGCGTCGGTCACCATCCTCGGCATCATGGCGGCCAAGACCATGAACCGCTCCAACTACGACGTACAGCTGGCGGCGGGCACCATCACCGCCGGAGGGACGCTGGGCATTCTCATTCCGCCCAGCATCATGCTCGTCGTCATGGGACCCATCCTGGAAGTGCCGGTGACGGATCTGTTTGCCGCCGCGGTGATCCCCGGGTTCTTGCTGGCATTTCTCTACACCGGCTATGCGCTGCTGCGCTGCCAGCTCAATCCGAACCTCGGACCCCCGCTTCCCGAGGACGAGCGGCCGCAGAGTATGGCTCACGTGTGGTCCGAATTCTTCAAAGGCCTGGTGCCGCCGGCGGCTCTGGTGTTTGCGGCGCTCGGCAGCATCATGTTCGGCTTTGCAACGCCCACCGAAGGCGCGGGTTGCGGCGCCGCAGGCGCGCTGCTGCTGACGCTGGCCTACCGACGCCTGAGCTTGCCCGGTCTGCAGAAGGCTTTGGTCAAGACTCTGGAGATCTCCACCCTGATCCTGTTCCTGGTGGCGGCGTCGAATTTCTTCGGCGCGGTCTTCTCCCGCCTCGGCACGCCGACCATGCTTACCGAGTACCTGCTGACGCTGGACATGCCGCCGATGATGATCCTGATCATCATCATGGCGCTCATTTTTCTTCTCGGCTGGCCGCTGGAGTGGGTGCCCATCGTTCTGATCATCATTCCGATTTTGTTGCCGCTGCTGGACCAGCTCGGGATCAACCTGCTGTGGTTCGGGATTCTCGTGGCCGTAAACCTGCAAACTGCCTGGCTTTCGCCACCGGTGGCTTTATCCGCCTATTTCTTGAAAGGCGTGGTTCCGGAGTGGGACCTCAAAGACATCTATAAGGGCATGATGCAGTTCATGTGTATCCAGCTTCTCGGGCTGGTCCTGCTTCTGCTGTTTCCGCAGATCGCGCTCTGGCTGCCCGGCGTAATTTACGGCAACTGATGTAAACGACTCCACGCGGTAAGTTCCATGTCCGTCGAATATCTCAAGAAAGCCAGCAAGACGCCCGCCACCGGTGAGGATGAAACACGCAGGATCGTCGCCGACATGCTCTCGGATATCGAGTCGGGCGGTGAGCAACGTGTCCGCCACTACGCCAACTCCCTCGACGGATGGAGCGGCGAGCTGGTGGTGTCTGCAGAAGCAATCGAAGCGGCGGCAGGCGCCGTACCGGTGCAGGTCAAGAAAGACATCGGGTTCGCCCACGCCCGGGTCAGAGCATTTGCCGAGGCGCAGCTTGCCAGTATGCGCGAGTTCGAAACCGAGCTTTCCCCCGGTTTGCTCGCAGGACAGAGGCTGATCCCGGTGAACACCGCCGGCTGCTACGTGCCGGGCGGGCGGTACGCTCACATCGCTTCTGCCATCATGAGCGTCACCACGGCCAAGGTGGCGGGAGTCAAGAAAGTTGTTGCCTGTTCGCCGCCGAGGAAGCACGAAGGCGTCCATCCCGCGATACTCTATGCGGCACATCTTGCCGGCGCCGACACCATTCTCGCGCTGGGCGGAGTGCAGGGCATTGCCGCCATGGCATTCGGTTTGTTTACCGACCACCCCGCAGACATTCTGGTGGGGCCGGGAAACCGTTTCGTCGCCGAGGCCAAGCGTATCCTCTACGGCCGCATCGGCATCGACCTGTTCGCCGGGCCGACGGAGATACTCGTCATCGCCGACCATGCCGCCGATCCCGAAATCGTCGCCGGCGATCTGGTGGGACAGGCGGAGCACGGGCCGGACTCCCCGGCCTGGCTGATCTCGACCTCCAGAGCCCTGGCCGAGGCCGTCATGGCGCGCGTGCCGGGCTGCATCGCGCGGCTGAACGAGCCCAACCGGAGCGCCGCCGAGGCGGCGTGGAGGGATTACGGGGAAGTGGTGCTGACCGACAGCCGCGAAGAAGCGGTAGAAGTCAGCGATACCTACGCCCCCGAGCATCTGGAAGTGCAGGCTGGCGATCTCGACTGGTGGCTTCGAGAATTGAGCAACTACGGTTCGCTCTTCCTCGGCGAGGAAACCACGGTCGCCTACGGTGACAAGGCATCGGGCCCGAATCACATACTCCCCACCAGGGGCGCGGCCCGTTACACCGGCGGCTTGAGCGTGGGCAAGTTCATCAAGACCGTGACCTGGCAGCGCATGAGTCGTGATTCGAACCGATCCGTCGGCGCTGCCAGCGCACGCCTCTCCCGCGCCGAAGGGATGCAGGGCCACGCGCTCACCGGAGACGATCGCCTGCGAAAGTATTTTCCCGGTGAAGCGTTCGATCTGGAGGTTTGAGCTCAGGCCGCCAGCGATCGCAACTGTTGGTGAACTTGCCACTCACGT
>DATIPL010000185.1:0-4826 GCA_035471965.1 Gammaproteobacteria bacterium | reverse complement strand
ATTTATGCCTGGTCTGTCGAGAGCAGCCCCGTTGGCAGTTCTATGGCGTTGTCGAATGCTTCCAGTTCGGCCCCGTCGTTCGTGGCCGACGTCAATGGCGATTACGTCATCCAGCTGACGGTTACCGACGAGTTCGGGGCCAAGAGCGATCCGGATACAGTGACCATCAGCTTCGAAAACGTGGCGCCGGTGGCCAAGATCACGGCTGAATACACCACCGTGGTCGCCGGACAGTCGGTGTCGCTGGACGCCAGCGGCAGTTATGACGCCAACGGCGATGCGCTCGGCTACCGCTGGAGCGTGACCTCTCGGCCGTGGGGAAGCTCCGCGAGTCTCAGCGCCACTGACGCCGACACAACGGTTCTGAGCACGGACATGGTTGGCGAGTACGTCGTCTCACTGAGCGTCAGCGACGACCTGGTGACCACCGAGCCAACCACCGTCTTGATCGTAACGGTCGGCTCGCTCGATACCGTGATCAGGGCCCTGTTCACGCTGTCGGACGAGTTCAACGAACTCGACTGCGGGATTCTCACCAACTGCAGCATGAGGAAGGTTCTGAGCAACAAGCTCGGTGTCATTGCAATGCACCTGCGGGAGGGTGAATACCAGAAGGCCTTCAACAAGCTCGTGGTCGATATAGAGCCCAAGATGGACGGCTGCGCCGGCGACGGTTCGCCGGATCGGAACGACTGGATTCGCGACTGCGACTCCGGTCAGGACCTGTTGCGTCCGTCTTTGAGGGCATTAATCGATGGCCTGGCCACCATGTAATGTCGGGCCCGCGAGCACGCTGGATCGTCGACTCGAAGAAACGGGTCTTTCTATTCGGTCTCAGCTCGGGCCGCCGGTAGACGCAATCGGGGAAGCACGGGCGCGGGTGCCGTCTACACTCGAATACCGGTGAGGGCCAGCAGCAGGGGCACCGGCGCGACGGCCAGCATCACGACGGTGACGAAGGCGCCGAAAGGATAGATCCCGCTCATCCCGGCCGCGAGCGCGATACCGCCGCCGCCGCCGATCAGGGTGTTGCCCGGCAGATTGAAGGCGAGCGCCAGGGTGATGTAGCGGTGTCGCAGCAGAAAGGGAACGATTCGACGGGGCGCACGCTCCATCATCAGCGCGAGGCGTTTCTCGATATCGAGCGGTGCGCACTCGATCACCAGCTTGCGCGCACGTTCGAGTCTGAAGAAATGGAAGGCTGACGCGATGACGCGGGGCGGCACAAGCCGGCCGACCAGATAGGCCAGCGTCAGGGCGAGCACCATGCTCACGTATACCAGGATCACGGTCGTCGGTCCCAATACCAGCATCAGCGCCAGCCCGATCTCCGCCCCGGGCACGAACGGTATCGCCGAAGCCAACACGTAGGCGGCGGTCGCCGCCATCAGAAGCGCATGCATCTGCGGCTCGTTGCTCGGCCTGAGTTCGAACGCCACCAGTTCCATCAGCCAGCGCCCGGTCACGACGCCGCCGACAATTAATGTCGCGTAAAGCGCGAGAAGGAGCAGTCGGCGCCGGCGCCTCAGGGCCGGCATTTGTCGGGATCAGGTTTCGCAGTCAGCGCGATGCGAGTCATGCTCTTCGCGGATGCCGTCGCCGGGCGCTCGGTCCGTGCCCCCTCGAATTGGAAATCCTTGTCGATAGTCCAGTACCAGCGTTCCTTGCGCCAGTTGATGTGAGCCTGTACGCGGCCGCCCTTGACCACACCCGTGTAGTGGAACCGCCCCCGGTCGGGGCTCTCGAGCATGCCCTCGAAGTGAATGCCTTCGTCCGTGCGCCGGGCCCGGTACGGACCGGGGGAAAATCCACAGGGGACGCAATTTTCCGACCAGAAATGGCCGTCGCGGAAGAACAGGACGTCCGCGACATCAGAAGAGCCGTCCGCCGGCCCGAACATCCCCTCGAAGCTCAGGCCGTCGAGCGGCCCGCTGGCCGAGATGGGGATCACGAGCCGGCCGCCTTCTTCCGAACGGGCCGGCCAGACCACGACGAGGAAAGCCGTCAAACCGATGCCGGCGAAGGCGAGGAGCGTGGCGGTGCGGAACACGACGGCCTCCGATCATCACGTTTTGCCTGTACGCATGAGCGTAACACCGCCCAGGCATGCGCTCAATCGCGCTCCGACACGCTGGGAGGCCGTGCGCTTTTCGGTTTAGACTGGATTTGCGCTCGCTGTCCGCGTCGAACTCTGGCCAGGTATCACGAGGTATTGGCACATGATCGTCAAGAGGAAAGAAGAGGTCACCGGAACCAAAGGCGATGCCCGTGGCGATCGATGGCGCAGCCTTCGCCTCCTGCACGAAGAGGACGGTATGGGCGTCACGCTGAGCGACACGATCCTCGAGCCCGGATTCGAGATGACTCTGTGGCAGAAGCATCATCTCGAGGCCTGTTACTGCCTCGGGGGCGAGGGCACGGTGGAAGAGCTGGAATCGGGAACGATTCACGAAATTCGTCCAGGAACCCTGTACGCGATGAACAACCATGATCGGCGCAAGATTCGGGCCGTGACGCAAATGCGTATTGTCTGCACCTTTTATCCCGCTTTGACCGGGCGGGAGGTTCACGATGCCGACGGCTCCCTTTAGGGTGAAGTCCGCTTCGGAGCTCACGGCCGGGCCCTTCATCTAGATGCGCAGGTCGTGAATGTTTGAAGGTTTCGAAGCAGATTTCTTAGAGACTGACGAAGCGGTCATCCGCGTGCGTCACGGTGGAAGCGGCCCTGCCCTCCTGCTGCTCCACGGCCATCCCCAGACTCACGTCATGTGGCACAAGATAGCGCCGCGTCTGGCGCAGGACTTCTATGTGATTGCCACCGATCTTCGAGGTTACGGGGAAAGCAGCAAGCCGATCACGACGTCCGATCATGCGCCGTACTCGAAGCGCGCCATGGCGCGGGATCAGGTGGAAGTGATGCGACAACTCGGATTCGATCGGTTTTTAGTCGCCGGTCACGATCGCGGCGGACGATGCGCCTATCGCATGGCCCTCGATCATCCCGAGCGCGTTGCCAAGCTGGCTGTGCTCGATATCGTCCCCACCGGCGAAGCGTTTCGACGAGCCGATATGGCCTTCGGCCTCGGCTTTTTTCACTGGTTCTTCCTGGCCCAACCTGATCCCTTTCCCGAGCGACTGATCGCGACCGACCCGGACAACTTCTACTTCCGGCACCGCAAGCAGGCAGGCACCCAGGAAAGGCCCGCCTACTTCGATCCGGAGGCCTTCGAGGCCTACCGTCGCGCCTACCGCGATCCGGACACGATCCACGCCATGTGCGAGGACTACCGCGCCGGCGCCACCATTGACTTCGAAATGGACGAGGCGGATCGCGGCAGGCGGCGCATCTCCTGTCCGGTGCTCGCGTTGTGGGGCCGTGGCGCGGAGCCGCACAAGTGGTATGACGTCCTGGCCGTATGGCGCGAATGGGCCGATGACGTTCAGGGGGAAGCGCTCGACTGCGGTCACTACCTCGCCGAGGAGGCCCCGGACGAAACTTATGCCGCTCTGCGTGATTTTTTTCGCGCCTGAGGCAAAAGAACGCCGCCTGAAAACGATCCTGTGCGCCCTCCAGCGCAACCAACCAACAGAAAATCTCCGTGTCTCACGAGGGGGATGACGACACCAGGGAGAGCAAATATTATGCTCCACGGAGCGATTTTTCCCTGATCTGGTCCCGGAAATTCGGAGCCGGCCATGTGATGGAAGCGCTCCCTTACGCGTTCGTTTCGCTTTCAATCCAGGGGCTGGGCTCAATTCTCAAGAGGCTTGCCTCTCCTTCAAAACAAGACAAGCCGGCGCCTTCCGCTTGAAAAAACAGAAGCCCACTTTCCAGATTCCGGTCTTTTATTCGCGAGTCTCATCCATGGATCTTCATGTCGACCTCGACTGACGTCGTCTGGCTGGGTTTCATCGGCAGCCTGCTTGCGGGTCTTGGTACCGCGCTCGGGGCCGCCGGAGTCTTCGCCATCAAGCGGCTCACCCCCAGGCTTGAAGACGGACTCCTCAGTTTTTCCGCCGGTATCATGCTGGCGGCATCTTTCTTTTCCTTGTTGCTGCCCGCGATCGAGTACGGGGAACTGCAATACGAAAACGGCAATCTTGCCGTGATCATCGTCATCTTCGGTTTTCTATGCGGCGCTGTGGCGCTGTATCACATTCATAATCACGTGCCCCACGAGCATTTCCTCACCGGACGCGAGGGCCCTGAGGCCGGAGCGCTCCGCCGCATCTGGCTGTTCGTCATTGCGATCACGCTGCACAATTTTCCGGAAGGGATGGCGGTGGGCGTGGGCTTCGCCGGCGGTGACGTCAAGAATGGAACGGCTCTGGCGACCGGAATAGGTATCCAAAATATTCTGGAGGGTCTCGCCGTCTCGGTTTCTCTGATAACGGCAGGCTACTCCAGGCGTGAGGCCTTCTCCGTCGGCTCCCTGACGGGGCTGGTGGAGCCCGTGGGCGGTATATTAGGTGCCCTTGCGGTATCGGTCGCGGCACCCTTGATGCCCTGGACGCTGGCCTTCGCGGCGGGGGCGATGCTTTTCATCATAAGCGACGAGATCATCCCCGAAACCCATCGGCGGGGATTCGAGAACCTGGCCACGTTCAGCCTGTTCATCGGCTTTGCCTGCATGATGTACCTCGACGCGACTCTGGGTTGATAACGAATTTCGGCGACTCGAAAATTGATACCATGAAGATCTGCATTTTCTGCGGCTCGAGTTTCGGTAAAGATGACGCATACAGGCAGGCCGCGGAGCTCACCGGGAAGCTCCTGGCGCAGCGGGGAATCGAGCTCATCTATGGCGGCGGCCACGTGGGGCTGA
>DATIPL010000184.1:0-2443 GCA_035471965.1 Gammaproteobacteria bacterium | reverse complement strand
ACGGCGCGAGTGCAGCTCGTGGTTTTCATCGAATCTAGGGTAATCGAGATGTCGCCGCGCGGCAAAGAAACAGCATGAACGATCGAACCCGCCTCATTGCCACCATTCCCGAGACGCTTGCCGGGGTGCGCCTGGATCAGGCCCTGGCGCAGCTCTTCCCCCAGTTCTCCCGCAGCCGTATCCAGCAGTGGATTCGAACCGGGCACGCGACTGTGGATGGTCGGCGAAGCAGACAGAAAGATCCGGTTGACGGAGGCGAGCGGGTGGAAATCCAGGTCCACGTCGAGCCGAACGAGCGCTGGATCGCGCAGCCTATGGCGCTCGACCTCATCTACGAGGACGAGGGCATCATGGTGGTGAACAAGCCCGCCGGCCTCGTAGTCCATCCCGGAGCCGGCAATGCGGCCGGCACTCTGGTCAACGCGCTGCTCCATTACTGCCCCGCCCTGGCGAAGGTGCCGCGCGCCGGCATCGTGCACAGGCTGGACAAGGACACATCGGGGCTGATGCTGGTGGCCAAGGATCTATCGGCCCATAAGCGCCTGGTAAAGCTCATCGCGGAACGGGCCGTCAGGCGGGAATACGAGGCCATTGTCCTGGGCCGCCTGATCAGCGGCGGCCGCCTGGACGGCGCTATCGGCCGACATCCGCTCAAGCGCACCCGCATGGCCGTGGTTCCCGGGGGCCGGGAAGCAACGACCCACATACGCGTCATTCGTCGCTACCCGGGGCTGACCCACGTTGCGGCGAGGCTCGAGACCGGACGCACCCACCAGATCCGCGTGCACCTGGCCCACGCGGGCCACCCGCTGGTCGGAGACCGAGCTTACGGAGGCTACGGCAAGTCGCCTGCGAAAGCGGACCCCAGAGTGAAGGAAGCCGTCAGAAGCTTTCCCCGCCAGGCGCTACACGCCGCCCGCCTGACCCTTCCCGACGGCGGTGAAGCCGGCCGCAGCTGGAGCGCGCCGCTGCCGCCAGACATGGTCGAGCTGCTCGAGCTCGTCCGCTCGGTGTCGGAACCATGATCGCCAAATCAGCCGGCAGTCACCGCCGAGTACAGCGCCTGGCGGCAATCGTCCCCAACTGGCCGGCGCCGACCAAGGTGCGCGCTTACTCGACCACCCGCGCGGGCGGAGTGAGCAAAGCGCCGTTTGACAGCCTCAACTTGTCGTATTCGAGCGGCGACGATCCGGATTGCGTGAGTCGAAACCAGGCGCGCGTGATGTCGGCATTCTCGATTCCTGAACCGCCGCGCTGGCTGACACAGGTGCACGGCAGCCGAGTCGTCGACGCAGACCAGGCGTTCCATTGCCCGCAAGCCGACGCGTCGACCTCGGACCGGCCGAGTCAGGTTCTGGCGGTGATGACGGCCGACTGTATTCCGGTTCTGATCTGTGATCGCCTCGGCCGCCGGGTGGCGGCCGCCCACGCCGGGTGGCGAGGACTCGCGGCGGGAGTGCTGGAAGGCGCCGTCGCCGCGCTCGAATCCGAACCCTCGCAGCTGCTGGCGTGGCTCGGACCCGGGATCGGTCCCGAGGCGTTCGAAGTCGGCCCGGAAGTGCGCGACGCCTTTCTCGTCAAGGACCCCGAGTCGGCGCGCTCATTTCGACAGGGCCAGGCCGATCGCCTGATGGCCGACCTCTACCAGCTTGCGCGACGACAGCTCGAGCGAGCGGGCGTAGGCGCGGTGTTCGGCGGCGAGTACTGCACTTTTGGCGACCCGGAGCGGTTTTTTTCCTACCGGCGCCAGGGTAAGCGAAGCGGGCGCATGGGAACCTTTATCTGGCTCGAGGAGTGAGGCGGACGCTGACTTGATTTGTACCGTTGCGGCCGCATTTAAAAGGTATCCGATCGCGACCTTGAGGAATCTCCTCCATGAGGATGGACAAACTGACGACCAAGTTTCAGATGGCGCTGGCGGACGCCCAGAGCCTGGCGGTGGGCGCCGACCACCAGTTTATCGAACCGCTGCACGTGATGGTTGCGCTGCTGGATCAGCAGGGCGGCAGCGTGCGTCATCTTCTGGCCCAGTCCAGCGTCAACGTGAACGCGTTGCGATCCCAGCTGGGGCTGGCGCTGGACCGCTTGCCGAAAGTCGAAGGCACCGGCGGCGACGTGCAGATATCCAACGAGCTCAATCGTCACCTGAACGTGACCGACAAGCTGGCCCAGAAAAGAAACGACCAGTTCATCTCCAGCGAGCTGTTCATACTCGCAGCGCTGGAAATCGGCGGAACGGTAGGCGAGCTGCTCAAATCCCACGGCGCGAGCAAAGGGGCCGTGGAAAGCGCTATCGATCGGGTGCGTGGCGGCGAATCGGTCAACGATCCCAATGCCGAGGAGCAGCGTCAGGCGCTGGAGAAATTCACTATCGACGTCACCGAGCGGGCGGAGCAGGGAAAGCTCGATCCGGTCATCGGGCGCGACGACGAAATCCGTCGGA
>DATIPL010000183.1:0-2695 GCA_035471965.1 Gammaproteobacteria bacterium | reverse complement strand
AGAGTCGTCGTGACGATCGAGGATCAGGGCAACACTTCGGCTGCTTCGGTGCCACTCGCCCTCGATGTAGCGGTGCGCGACGGTCGCATCAAACGCGGCGACAAGCTGCTTCTGGAAGCGTTCGGCGGTGGATTCACCTGGGGCGCAGCACTGGTCCGGTACTGAAGCCGAGCGGGCGCTGCGAGTACGATATGAGCCTCGCTTTTGTTTTTCCCGGACAGGGGTCGCAGTCGCTCGGTATGCTTTCCGAGATGGCCCTGGCGCACCCGCAGATTGAGCAGACTTTTGCCGAAGCTTCCGCCGTGCTCGGCTACGATCTCTGGGGGTTGTCGCAGCAGGGACCTGAAGAGAAACTCAACCGGACCGAGCAGACGCAACCCGTCATGCTGGCCGCCGGCGTGGCCGTCTGGAGGACGTGGCGAACCTGCGGTGGCGTCAGCCCGGCATATTTGGCAGGGCACAGCCTGGGCGAGTATTCGGCCCTGGTGTGCGCGAACAGCCTCGACTTCACTGACGCCGTGAAACTGGTGGCAGCCCGCGGTCGCTTCATGCAGGAGGCGGTCCCGGTGGGAGAGGGCGCCATTGCCGCGGTGCTGGGGCTGGACGACGCGCAGGTGCTGGAAGCCTGCGAGGAGGCGATGAAGGCGAGATCCGGCGAAGTGGCTTCGGCGGTCAATTTCAATGCCCCCGGTCAGGTGGTGGTGGCCGGAAACGCCGCCGCGGTGGCGCTCGCGTTGGAGTTGGCGAAGGAAAAAGGCGCCCGGCGTGCGGTCACGCTGCCCATGAGCGTTCCGGTGCACTGCGAGCTGATGCGGCCGGCAACCGAGCGGCTGTCGTCGATGCTGGCCCGGGCAAGCGTGCGCGCGCCGGAGATACCGGTGGTGAATAACGCCGACGTTGCCATGGAGACGGATCCGGACGCGATCCGCGACGCGCTGGCCAGGCAGCTGTTCAGCCCGGTGCGCTGGTCGGAGACCATACTGAAGCTTTCCCGGGAAGGCGCGCAAGTCATCGTCGAATGCGGACCAGGACGAGTCTTGAGCGGGCTGATGAAGCGCATCGATCCAAACGTCAAGACCCTGTCGCTGCATGATCCGGACAGTCTCAGGGCGGCGCTGGTTGAGCTGGGAGGGTAGAAGATGAGGCTCGATGGAGAGGTGGCGCTCGTTACCGGTGCAAGCCGCGGCATCGGCGATGCGATAGCGCGAAGGCTCGCGGTCGAGGGCGCACGAGTCATCGGCACGGCGACCACCGCGGCCGGGGCCGAGAGCATCTCGGCGACACTCGCGAATGGACCACCCGGCTCCCGCGGCATGGTTCTCGACGTGAGCAGCGATGAGTCCGTGAGCGGGCTGTTCGAGCAGCTTGACTCCGACTCGATGCTTCCGGGAATCCTGGTCAACAATGCCGGAATCACCCGCGACGGCCTGCTTGCCCGTATGAGCGAGGGAGATTGGGATGCCGTTCTCGACACCAACCTCAAGGCACTTTATCGAACCTGCAAGGCTGCGGCTCGGCACCTCATGCGCGCCAAGCGCGGCAGAATTATCAATATCACCTCGGTGGTGGGCGTGATGGGAAATGCAGGGCAGGTGAACTACGCTTCGGCAAAAGCGGGGATGATCGGATTTACTCGCGCTCTGGCGCGTGAGCTCGCGCCGAGAAACATAACCGTCAATGCCGTCGCTCCGGGATTCATCGACACGGACATGACGCGAACGCTGACGGAAAAGCAACGCGAAGCGCTTATCGGTCAGATCCCTCTTGGAAGACTCGGCAGCGGCGAGGACATCGCCAGCGCGGCCGCATTTCTGGCATCCTCCGGCGCCGGGTACATCACCGGCGAAGTCATTCACGTCAACGGTGGGCTGTTCATGGGATAATTGACGGAGCCGATGAAAATTATGGCTTAAACGGCGGTTTCTCCACGAATTTGGTGTCATAATCGGCCATTGGGAAATTCCGCCTTGAAACTTGGTTCCATTTTCATAAACTAAGCGCGGGGCTCGGGCAGCCCCGGTTTTTTTGGGGAGGATTTACCGCTGATGAGCACCGTCGAAGAACGCGTCAAACAAATTGTGGTAGAGCAGCTCGGGGTGAAGGAAGAAGAGGTCGGGGGCGACTCTTCTTTCGTCGACGATCTGGGCGCCGATTCCCTCGACACCGTCGAGCTGGTCATGGCTCTCGAGGAGGAATTTAATTGTGAAATTCCCGACGAGGAAGCCGAAAAAATCACCACGGTTCAGCAGGCGATTGATTACATCAACGCCCATACGGAATAACGGAATACCCTACCATGAGGCCGCGGTCCGTAGCCCGGGGGATCGCGGCCTTTTGTTTTTTTTCGAAACTTGAAAGCAATGCGTCGTGTGGTGGTAACCGGTCTCGGGGCCGTGACTTCGCTGGGTCACGACGTCGAGAGCACGTGGCGAAACATCGTCGACGGCAAGAGCGGCGTGTCGCTGATCGACAGCTTCGACACCAGCGGATTTGCGAGTCGAATCGGTGCAACCGTTCGCAACCTCGACATGTCTCCATACATGTCACCCAAGGAGGTGCGCAAGACGGATCCATTCATCCATTATGGTATCGCCGCCTCGGTGCAGGCGATTAACGACGCCGGTCTTGAAGTAACCGATCAAAACGCAGAACGAATAGGCATCGCTATCGGCTCGGGGATCGGAGGCCTGCCCGG
>DATIPL010000182.1:0-2406 GCA_035471965.1 Gammaproteobacteria bacterium | reverse complement strand
GCACCGGGTGGGCGGACTGGAGAAGCAGGACATTACCGGTAACGTCAGCTACGACCCCGAGAACCACGACCACATGGTGCGGGTGCGTGCGCGTAAGGTGGAAAACGTCGCCTCGATAATCCCACCGCAGGCGGTAGAAGGTCCGGATTCGGGCGATTTGCTGGTGCTCTCCTGGGGCGGCGTGTACGGAGCCTGCGCCTCCGCCGTCGGCCGGGTGCAGGAGTCCGGCGCGAGCGTGGCGCTCGCCAACGTGCGCCATCTGCACCCGATGCCTTCGAACATGGCCGAGGTCCTGAGCCGCTATCGCCGGGTCTTGATTCCGGAGCTCAATTCGGGGCAGCTTCGCATGCTGGTACGTTCCAAATTCCTGATTGATGCCGTCGGACTCAACAAGACCACGGGGCGACCTTTCAGCGCGGCGGAGGTCGAAGAGCGTGTCAAGAGCCTGATCAGCTGAGCGAAGCCGTGTCATTGAGCTCAGACAACATTTTTACCAGCGACGACTTTGCCAGCGATCAGGACATCCGCTGGTGCCCGGGATGCGGAGACTATTCGATTCTGGCGCAGATGAAGAAGGTGCTGCCGGACATCGGCGTCGCTCCTGAGAAAACCGTCTTCGTTTCCGGAATCGGCTGCTCCAGCCGTTTCCCCTATTACCTCAACACCTACGGCATACACGGGATACACGGCCGCGCGCCGGCCATTGCGACGGGCCTGAAAGCCGCCCGCCCCGATCTGAGCGTGTGGGTGATTACCGGCGACGGCGACGGGCTGAGCATCGGCGGCAATCACCTGATGCACGCAATCAGGCGCAATCTCGACATCAACATCGTGCTGTTCAACAACCGCATCTACGGCTTGACCAAAGGACAGTACTCGCCGACGTCCCTGCCGGGCCAGATCACCTCCAGCACGCCCACGGGCTCCATCGATGGTCCCCTGAGCCCGCTCTCCGTTGCGATCGGATCGGAAGCAACCTTCGTCGCCCGCTCCGTGGATACGCATACCAAGCACCTCGGCAGGGTGCTGAAACGCGCCGCCGAGCACAAAGGCGCATCCTTCGTCGAGGTTTACCAGAACTGTAACGTCTACAACGACCTCGCTTTCGGATACGCATGGGACCGCAAGCAGCGACCGGATCACGTGGTCGAACTGGAGCACGGCAAGCCTCTGGTATTCGGCGCAGACGGTGACAAAGGGATCCGATTGAATGGGCTCGAATTCGAAGTGGTGAACCTCGGCAACGGCATCAGCGAATCGGATCTGCTGGCGCACGACGAGAAGGCGGAAGAGCCGGTGCTCGCTTATCTCCTGAGTCGACTGCGCTACCCCCGGTTTCCCGAGCCCATAGGCGTGCTGCGCGCCGTAGAGCGTCCCACCTACGAGGATTTGATGAGCCAGCAGATCGAAGAAGCCAGAAAGAAAGGCGGCGCGGGCGATCTCGAGGCGCTGTTCAACGCCGGCGACACCTGGCAGGTGGGCTGATTGTCGAGCCGCTGCGCCGGCCCGGCTCGGATCAGCACGATTTCATCCGCAGACACGCGGCGCCTGTTCCATCGGCTTTCCTCGAGCTGAGCGCCGGCTCCCGCTTCGCTGGTAGAATTTCTTCACCCGCTGGGCAACCCGCCTTCTGTCGGCACAGGCTTTCGCACCATGCGCGCACCTCGGAATCAGTCTTCAGCAAACCCCGCGGCCGGGAAGCGAGCGGCCGAGGCCGGAATTGCAACCCGTTCGGTGCCCATGTCATCGGGCGTACTGACGGCCCTGCTGGACGACCACGCCCGCATCGTGTCCTTCAACAGGGCCTTCGCTCAATTCGTCGGCAAGGAGCCCGAAGCGCTCAGCGGTGAAGATTTCGCTACGCTGGTCTTGCCGGAAAACGAGAGAAAATCTTTTCAGCGCGACTTTCGAACGGCCGGTGAAGGCTCCGACCGCGGGGCCCGCCTCGACGCCTGGCTCGCCGCCGGCAGCGAGCATCGTCCGGTGCAGTGGTGGCTCAGCCGTCTCGACGCCACGCCCGGGACTCCCTCCGGGTCCGCCGTCACCGCCATCGATCTCTCTTTGAACCGGCAAACGTGGGACCAGCAGGCGGAAAAAGAAGCCAAGCTGCAGTCGATTCTCGATACCGCCGTGGACGGCATCGTCACCATAGACGAAAAAGGAACGATCGACTCTCTGAATCACGCCACCGAGGAGATTTTCGGATACGAGTCGAAAGAGCTCATCGGCAAGAATGTGAAGATACTCATGCCGCAGCCTTATCAGCGTCAGCACGATTCCTTTCTCTCGAATTACCTCTCCACCGGTGAAAAGCAGATCATCGGCATCGGCCGGGAAGTCGAGGGACTGCGCAAGGACGGCTCCACTTTTCCGCTGGATCTTGCCGTGAGTGAATTCCATGTGGCG
>DATIPL010000181.1:0-4748 GCA_035471965.1 Gammaproteobacteria bacterium | reverse complement strand
GACGGTCAACCCATTTTGTGGTGGTCACCGGACCCCCGCGCGGTATTGTTTCCGGGCCGCTTTCACGCCTCGCGAAGCTTGCGCAGGCTGATGAAGCGCCGCCCTTTCGAAATCACTGTCGACAGGGATTTTTCCGCGGTGCTGCGGGGCTGCGCGGGCCCCCGTCGCGACCAGAACGGCACCTGGATCACCAGCGCGATGGCCTCTGCCTTCGGTCGACTGCACGCCCTCGGGCACGCGCATTCGGTGGAGTGCTGGCAGGACGGGGTTCTGGTGGGCGGACTGTACGGGGTCGCCATGGGTCGGGTTTTTTTTGGAGAGTCCATGTTCAGCGCGGTGTCCAACGCGTCGAAGCTTGCGCTTGCGCACCTCTGCAGGCTGGATTTCGAGCTCATCGACTGTCAGATCCCGAACACCCATCTGGCGCGACTGGGGGCGGAAATGATAGACCGCCGCGACTTTGCCGCGCTGCTGGATCGGCTGTGCGCGGCGCCGGCGGCGCTTCCCGCAGCAGCCGGGAGCGCGACAGAATGAAGCGCGAAAAGACCTCCGCCCGGCTTCTGCTCTTTGCAACGCCGCCCCATGACTGCGGCTATCTCGAGGGGGAAACGGCCACCACGGTGTTCGCGGATCCGCGCGTTTCCAACAATACTTCCGTCTACACCATGCTCTCGCGTTACGGCTTTCGCCGCAGCGGCAACCACCTGTATCGGCCCCAGTGCGAAGACTGCCGCGCATGCGTGCCGGTGAGGGTGGCGGTGAAACCGTTTCGCCGCCGGCGCAGTCACCGGCGGGTGTGGGGCAGAAACGGGGATCTGAGCGTCCGGTCCGGGAATGACAGCTTTGTCGCCGAGCATTTCAGGCTTTACCGGCGCTACATTCGCGCCCGCCACCCGGGGGGCAGCATGGACAATCCCAGCGAGGAGCAGTACCGGGAGTTTCTCTCCTGTTCATGGGGAGATACGATATTTTTCGAGTTCCGGCTTCGACAACAGCTCGTCGCCGTGGCGGTGAGTGATGTCTTGGATGACGGTATGTCCGCCGTATACACCTTTTTCGATCCGGCGTTATCGAAACGCAGCCTCGGCGCCTACGCCATCCTTTGGCAGATCGAGGAAGCCAGGACGCGTGGACTGGACTGGCTGTACCTGGGCTACTGGATTGAGACCTCGCCCAAGATGCAATACAAGGGAGAATACCGGCCGCAGCAGCGACTCATCGACGGGCGCTGGAGAGATTACTGACGGACTGTTGCTGTCGCCGGATAGATTCGCTGCTTTGATGCGGAGCCGGAATTTGGCACACTAACCCGCTTATCAGCGCCAACAATGCGTTTTTGAAACCAATTGAAAAAGCGAGACGATATTGCCTAAGGAAGATCACATTGAAATGGAAGGCACGGTCATCGAGACCCTTCCGAATACCATGTTTCGGGTGGAGCTCGAAAACGGGCACGTCGTAACGGCGCACATTTCCGGGAAAATGAGAAAAAACTACATCCGCATCCTCACCGGGGACAAAGTGACGGTGCAGCTCACGCCTTACGATCTGAGCAAGGGTCGGATCACCTACCGCGCGCGCTGATCTGCGCCGGAGTTCGCTGGCGCCGGCAGGCGGTTAAACGGGCTCCATGGTCAAAATGCTGAACTCACTATGGGCCACCGGGTGGATTTCGACCAGGGTGAGCTTGGCTTCCTCGTAACCTTCCATCGCGTACACCGCACCAGTATCGATGTAGCAAACGTTTTCCAGCTGCACCGTCATCCGTGTCGGCGTGTGTCCGCAGTATATCCTGTCTACCTTTCCGCTCACCGGTCGCGACGATCCCTGACCCGTTATCCGGTTTCTGGACCATAGCGCGTACAGCGTCGCATCGCGATCGCGCGCCTCCAGCAGCGAAATGAAATGTTCCCACGAAATGAAAGGGGGCACGTCGGCGTGCACGATGCCAACATAGCCGGACTCCGTTTCCACCTCCATTGCCAGTGGCATGCTTGCGAAGGCGGCGCGATACGACTCGTGCTCCGATTCATCGACGTTGAGCCACCATTCGCCGCCGTTATAGTTGATCCAGATACTGAGCTGCTCCTCGTTCTCGGAATCGATGACGAACTGCTCGTGGTTTCCGCGCACGGCGTAAAACCAGGGGTGCCGCAGCCACTTCAGGGCGTCTTCGGACTGGGGCCCACGATCCACCAGGTCGCCGACCGAAAAGAGGCGATCCTTTTCCTCATCGAAGCAGACGTTCTTCAGCAGAGCGTCGAGATGGTCGAACATGCCGTGAATATCGCCAACGACGAAGTCTCTGCCTCGCATATTCTTGTCGAAACGCATCACGGCCGTATCCGCCGAGATTCGGGGCGACGGCATGCCGTCGTGGTATTCGCTGATTTTCATTTCTGACATCGCGATCGGATATCCGGCTCAGCAAAAAAACAACCCGCAGCAGTGGCCCGCGCCGGCGAATCACCGGCATTGAAACGCCGAAACGCTTCGTCCATTGGACCCGCGCGGGACGATTTTCAGCACCCGGGCTCGTTGCCGCCGTTTGCCGGCTCAGGATTCCCGAGCATTAATCTCGAGAATGACCCCGTCTACAGCCGCCTCGATGAGATCGAGCGCCCGCTCGAATCCGTCCTCGCCGCCGTAATAGGGATCGGGAACCTCCTGTCCGTCCGGACCGGGGGCAAAATCCATCAGCAGCTTGAGACGTTCAACCTCGGCACCCGGACAGCGGGCCAGCAGCTGCTGCAGATTGTCCTGATCCATTGCCAAAATGTAGTCGAAAGATTGGAAGTCGCCGTCCCGGATGCGCCGGGCGCGCTGTCCCGAAATGTCGTAACCGCGCCGCGCCGCCGCCTCAACCGCCCGGAGATCGGGAGGCTCCCCCAGGTGGTACCCGTGGGTGCCGGCGGAGTCCACCGACACGGCGTGAAAAAGTCCCGATTTCCGCAGACGCTGCTCCATCACGCCCTGGGCCAGCGGTGAACGGCAGATATTGCCGAGACAAACCATCAAGACACGGGTCATGGGGAATTGGTCCCGATCCTGCCTCGCATGATTTTGCGCACCGTTCTCAGGTCCTCCGGAGTGTCGATTCCGGGGCCGGGGCGTTCGCAGGCCACGGCCACGCGTATGCGCCCGCCATGGTGCAGCACCCGCAGCTGCTCCAGCCGCTCGCTGCGCTCCGCGGTGGACTCCGGCATTTTCACATAAACGCCCAGATATCCCGCCCGGTAAGCGTAGAGACCGATATGCCGGTGGTACGGCTTCGAAAGGTCGATCCTTTTCTCGCTGGCCGCAAATCCATCTCGGTCCCATGGAATCGGCGCGCGACTGAAATAATTCGCGTAGCCGTCCTTGTCGAAGATCACTTTGACCACGGAAGGATCGAACACCGACGCCCGGTCGGATATTTGCTCGCAAAGCGTAGCCACCTGGGCGTCGCCGTCGGCGTCGAGAATTCCAGCCACCTGGGCGATGAGCGCAGGCGGAATCAGAGGCTCATCGCCCTGGACGTTGACGATGATCGCCTGGGATTCAATCTGCAGACGCGAAACCAGCTCGGCAACGCGCTCGGTGCCGGAACGATGTGATTTGGCGGTCAATTCGGCCTTGGCACCGAAAGCCTCGCACGCCGATTTGATCCGTTCGTCATCGGTGGCCACCAGGACCCGCTCCGCGCCGCTTCTCAGCGCGCGCTCCCAGACGTGCTGAATCATCGGTTTGCCGTCGATGTTTTCGAGCAGCTTACCCGGCAGACGCGTCGAAGCATAACGCGCGGGTATGATGACGGTGAAATTCATGCCTGGGTTGAACTCTATTGGAATCGCCGTGCTTTAACTCCGTCGGCGATCTTTGATGAAGCGTTCGAGAGTCTCCAGAAACTCGGCCGCAAAGTTGCTGGGGAGCACCGCGTTCACGGGTACGTACCACATCTTGTCGCTGGCGAAACGCCGGCACTTGACCGCGTCTTTTTCCGTCATCAGCAGCGGATAATCATCATCAAAGTCCACGTCCCCGGATTGAAACGCATGGTGATCCGGATACCGGTGGGGGATGATTTTGAGCCCCTTGGATTCCAGCAGTCGAAAAAAGCGCGTAGGGTTGCCGATGGCGCACACTGCATGAACCGGAATATCCCGAAATGTCGCGAACGTCACCTGCCGGCCGGAATCGCTGAGGCTGGTCGGCGCGCCGGCCTCCAGGTGCATCGGAATCCCTGCGACTGAAGACTCACCGTTCACCACCACGAAATCGACGCTTTTCAGTCTGGCCACAGGCTCACGCAACGGCCCCGCCGGCAGACAGCGACCGTTTCCAAAACGCCGCGCGCCGTCAATCACCGCGATTTCCACGTCCCGGGCCAGGGCGTAATGCTGCAGCCCGTCATCGCTCAACACCAGGTCACATCCGGAGTGCTGCACCAGCGCGGCCGCGGCCGCCGCGCGCTCCGGACCCGCCGCCACAACGGGGCAGTCGGTGCGCCGGGCAAGCATGACCGGCTCGTCACCGACCATGACGGGATCGCTGTCCGGACGTACCTGCTGTGGCCATTGCTTCGCCTGGCCGAGATAGCCGCGGCTGACGATTCCCGGGTGATAGCCGCGCCGCCCCAGCAGCTCCGCCGCCCAAATCACCAGCGGCGTTTTCCCCGTGCCGCCCACGGTGATGTTGCCGATCACGATGACCGGCACCGGCAGTCGAGTCGCCGCCAGCACGCCCATCCGGTAAAGGCTGCGCCTGAG
>DATIPL010000180.1:0-7231 GCA_035471965.1 Gammaproteobacteria bacterium | reverse complement strand
GATGCTTCGAGCGCGCATAGCTGTTGAGCGGCTTTTCGAACTCGGCGAACTCCCGGAACACGCGGCCGTTTCCGTAAACCGACGCGCTGGAGGCGTATAAGAAAGGTATCTTCCGCTCGAGGCAATATTCCAGCAGCGTCTTCGAATAGGCGTAGTTGGTCTCCATCATGTAGCCTTCGTCGAGCTCCATGGTATCGGAACACGCGCCCTGGTGGATGATCGCCCGCGGTCTGAAATGGAGATCGCGCCCCGCGCGCAGCGGCGCGATGAATGCGTCCTTTTCCATCTGCTCGGCTATTTCGACGCCGGCAAGATTCGAGATTTTGATCGCATCGTCGAACTCGTCGACGACAATCAGGTTGCGCTCACCGCGGGCAGCCAGCGCGCGAACGAAGTTGCTGCCGATGAATCCGGCGCCTCCGGTAACGACGATCACGAGCCGGTGTCGTCGGCTTCGAGTCGTCCGGCGACGCCGAGCACGGCTCCGATGGTGCGGGTGGTGGAACGACCCCTTATGAGCGGAACGATTTCCACCCGCCCGCCGTTCTGCTCGACCACATCGGCGCCGGCGACGTCTTCGATTCGATAGTCGCCGCCTTTGACCAGCACATCCGGCAGCACCCGGGAGATGAGCAGCGCCGGCGTCTCTTCGGAGAACGGCACCACCCAGTCCACCGACGACAATGCCGCCAGCACGGTCATGCGATCTTCGAGCGGCGTCACCGGACGACCTTCCCCTTTCAGTCCGCGCACCGACGCGTCGTCGTTCACCGCCACCAGCAGCCGATCGCCCATGGCGCGCGCCCGCGCCAGGTACTCCACGTGACCCGCATGCAGCAGATCGAAGCAGCCGTTGGTCATGACGATACGCTCGCCCGCCGCGCGGGCAGCCGTTACGACGCCTCTCAGCGCTTCCTGATCCAGAACGCCGTAGACGCCGCCGCGGTGGGCGCGGGCTTCGGCTTCGATCTCGGCTACGCTGGCGGCAGCCGCGCCGAGCTTACCCACCACTACGGCGGCAGCCAGATTGGCGATACGCATGGCGGATCCCATGCTCTCACCGGCAGCCACCGCCGCGGCGAAGACACCGATAACGGTGTCGCCGGCACCGGTGACGTCGAAAACTTCCAGCGCGTGGGCCGAGACGTGCTCGGGGAGCTGACCCGCCCGCACCAGGGTCATGCCGTGCTCGCCCTGGGTCACCAGCAGGGCCTCGAGTGACAGGCTCGCGCGCAGGGCCTCGGCGCGCTCCGCCAGCAGTTTCGCGTCTCCGTTGACCGCGCCGACCACTGCCTCGAACTCGGCCAAGTTCGGCGTTATGGCGGTGGCACCGGCGTAGCGGCTGAAGTCGCTGCCCTTGGGATCCACGAAAACCGGCTTGCCCCGCGACCTGGCGCGGCGAATGAACTCTTGCGCCGCAGCCAGCGCGCCCTTGCCGTAGTCGGACAGCACCACGGCGCCCGCCTGATCCAGGGCGGCGTCGAACTGCGACAGGAACTCCGCTCCGGCGGACACGGCTCGAGGCTCCTCGATATCCAGCCGGATGAGCTGCTGGTGGCGGCTGATGACGCGCATCTTGGTGACGGTCGGCATCTCCGGCCGGCGGGTTGCGCGAAAATCGACGCCGACGTCACGAAGAATCGCGGCCAGCAGATCGGCGGACTCGTCGTCTCCGGTCATCCCCACCAGCACCACCCCGGCTCCCAGCGCCGCGATGTTGAAAGCGACGTTGGCGGCGCCTCCGGGTCGCTTCTCCACCTGACGAACGTGGACCACGGGGACGGGGGCCTCGGGCGAGACACGCTCGGTGTCACCGTGCCAGTAGCTGTCCAGCATGACGTCGCCGACGACCAGCACGCTGGCGTCACCGAATTGAGGCAGCGAAGAATTCATCCAGGAAAGGCGGGTGCGCCGCTTTGAAATCGCGGCGAAGTTTAGCATATACGTTAATAAGGCTTTTTTATTGATGACGGCTCGGCCGGGCTTTAGGATGACGCAAACAGTCACTCGCTATCCGCGTATGCGTTTGGACCCGTCGCCCGTTCGGGGGTGGAGACCGCTCACGCGCCGGTCGGCGCATATCCTTCTATGGTGCGCGCTTGGGCTAACGAGCCTCGGGCAGCCTGCGGCCGCGATGTCCGAGCCCTTCGTGGCCCGTTACTCCATTACGACCCAGGGCGCAAAGATCGGGCAAACCGAGTGGACGGTTAGACCCGTGGCGAGCGATGTTTTCGTTTATGAATCCCGCACCGTCGCCGCCGGAATCTTCGGCCTGGTGAGCGACGATGAGATCGTCGAGCGCAGCCGCTGGCAGCTCGACCAGGGCGTCCTGCAGCCTTTGAGTTATTCATACCACCGCTCCGGCGGCGAAAAAGAACGCAACGTGGAGGTGAGCTTCGACTGGGAAAACAACCAGGCCGAGAATACGGCCAAAGGTCACTCCTGGCGCATGCCTGTCCCCGCCGGCACGCTGGACAAGCTGAGCTATGTTCTGGTTCTGATGAATGATCTGGCGGCGGAGAAAACGGAGCTGCGATACTCGATCGCGGACGGCGGCAGGCTCAAGATCTATGAGCTTCGAATCGAAGGTGAGGAGCGCATCGACACCGCACTCGGGCCCATGGACACCGTGATCGTGCGTCGATTGAGAAACAGCGAGGATAGGGAAACGCTGCTGTGGTGCGCGAGGCGCCTCAATTACCTGCCGGTGATGATCGAGCACCGGGAAAAAGACGGCACGGTAATGTGGCGCATCGACAGCTTCGAGCCGCGATGAGTGTAGACGGTGGAAGGCGGATGGGGGCGAGCGGCACCAACGCTCTCTTTTTTCCTGTCCACTGTCTTTCGTCTACCGTCTACCGTATTCCCGACATTCGAAAACCGATATTCGAAATCCGGTATTCGAAATTCAGAACAAAGCACTGCGTTATCGATTTCTCTCGCACTCCTCCAACGCTTTCACCAACGCGTCGAACGGAAGCATCACGCAGTCGTGACGGCTCCTGTGTTGCGCCACCGGGGCGAACATCTCCAGCGCCGGCCAGCGGCGAGGCGGCCCGAGGGAGTCGTCGCTGAGAAAGGCCCGAAGCGCCTGCCGCAGCGCGATCAATTCCTCCACGCTTTCCCCCGGCGCCTGCGCACCGATCACCGAGGCCGCGGCCTCACACAGCAGACAACCGCGCACCCGGTGGGCGACGTGCTCGATCCGTCCGCCGGACACCGACACATCCACGCGCACGCGGTCGCCGCAGAGCGGATTGTCCACGCTCGCGCGCCCGTGCGGAGCGTGCAGCGCCCCCTCGCCGGTTCGCGCGGACGCCGCGTCGAGAATGGCCTGATGATAGAGTCGGGACATCATGACAGGGAGACAGTATACGTAATCGTTTTGGAGCTGCCCTCTGAGTTTGCGCGCATGGATTCGGGGCGGCGAAGGCTACGTCAGAAACAATTACGTATACTGTCCCCGAATTAAATCCTGCGGTGTATCCACGTCGGTCAACACGCCGTCATCGTCCATGGCCACCTCGCAAACCAGGTGCGCGTGCTCGCCGATGAGGTGACGCGCGCCGACGTCGCCCTTGAGATCCATCAGCTCGGAGAAGAAGCGCCGGTCCCAAAGCACCGGGTTTCCGCGTTTGCCTCTGAAGGTCGGAACGCACACGGCGCGACCCCGAAGCGGATCGAAGTCGGCAATCAGTCGATCGATGTGCGCGCTGCTTACATACGGCATGTCGCCCAGGCACACCACCGCAGCGTCACATTCCTCCGGCAGCGCGGCGATCCCCGCTCTGAGTGAGGCGCTCAAGCCGGAAGCATAGTCCCGGCAGCGCGCCGTCTCGACGCCGGCGCGCGCAACCGCCGATTCGACCCGGGCCGCCTCGTGGCCGGTGACCACCAGCACGCCGTCGCAGATCGAGGCGGCGGCGGCATCCACCGCTTTTCTCACCAGCGGCACACCCTCGACTTCCTCGAGCAGCTTGTTGCATCCGCCCATTCGTCGCGACTGCCCGGCGGCAAGCACCACGGCGTACACCCGGGGTTTCGGCCCGGCGGCAGCGACGTCGCCGGCGCCCCGGGGCAGTGGACGGTCGGGCGTCTCTTTGAGCAGCCCGCCAACGCCCAGGCGCGTGATGGCCGCCTTGTCCACTTCGAGGCCGGCCGCAAGGCTTCTCAATATTTCGTCGATGCCGTTGTATTGAAGCGATCGGGCGCTTCCGGGAAGACCGAGCAGCGGGACCGCACCGCGGCGGGCCACCAGGATGAGGTTACCCGGATCCATGGGCATGCCGTAGTGGACGATCTCTCCGCCCGCAGCGACGATCCCGGAAGGCACCACATCGCGGCGATCGACGATGGCCGAGGCGCCGACGACGAGCACCATTCCGGCTCCGGCCCGGAGCAGCTCATCGACCGATTCGCCCACTGCCGCAACCGAATGGTCACAGCGCCGTTCCCACGTCAACCGTCCACCGACCGAGGCCGTGCGCCGGGCAATCACCGCGGCGGTCTTGTCCAGCACCGGCTCCCGGGTGCCGGGCAGCCGGGTCTGCACCAGGCCTGCGCGAAAGCGTTTGAAGGCCGCCACCCGAAGCGCGCCGGGCCGCCCGGCCAGTCGCTCAGCCACCTCGTCCAGGCGGGACTTCGCCACGGCGAAGGGTATGATCTTCACCGTGGCGATCATCTGCTTCGGTGTCACCACCGCGCGGTTGGAAAGCGTCGCTACGGTGATGGCCTCATCCACCGCGTTGACCGCGTCGACTGCAGCGGCGTCCACCAGGAGCAGCCCGGTTTCCCTGGCGAACAGATTGCAGCGTCCGGTAAAGGCGCCGCCCTTGCGCGTGTCGTCGCCTGCAAGCCCTTCGGCGATGAGCGCCGCGGCCTCATCCTCGCCAACGTCTCCCGGCTCCAGCCGCGCCACCGTCACTCGATGGATTTTCGCCGCTTCGAGGCGCCCGATATCCTCCCGCGTAAGCACCCGTCCTTTTTTCAGCGCGCCGTCGTCGAGCCGCAAGGAGTGCGCCAGTATCGCCCCTTCGGCCTCGGCCAGCGCAAGCTCGCCGAATTTCACGATTACTTTCCGCCGCGCAGCTGCTGCGTCGCCTGAGCCAGAATGGCGGTTGCGATCTCCGCCGGCGAACGGGCGCTGATGGAGAGTCCGGCGGGACCGTGGATGCGGGCGATGTCGGCGTCACGGAATCCCGCCTGCCTGAGTCGCTGCTGCCGGGCCGCGTGGGTGCGGGTGCTCCCCAGCGAGGCGATATAAAACGCCGGCGAGCGCAGCGCCACGCCCAGCGCCGGATCGTCGAGCTTCGGATCGTGAGTCAGCGTCACCACCGCGGTGCGCCGATCCGGCGCCAGCTCGGCGAGCGCGTCGTCCGGCCACTCCACCACCACGCGCACATCCGGAAAACGATCTTCGCTTGCAAACGCCCGCCTGGGGTCGATGACCGTCACCTCGTACCCCAACAGCACCGCCATGGGCGCCAGCGCCTGGGAGATGTGCACCGCCCCGACGATGGCCATGCGCAGCGGCGGATTGAGGGCCTGCACGAACATCCGGCCGCGAGGCGAATCGAGACTGTTGCAGCCGTCGTCGCGAATGGCATCGTCGGCTGCAGCGGCAATGCCCTCGTCCACGAGCCGCTCATCACCGGCAACGACACCGTCTGAAGCGATCAGAGCCTGAGCACCGGAATCGAGGTCGGTAACGAGAGCGACGGGACGCTTGGCCGTTCGCGCCTCGATGACCGCCGCCAGCAGATCGCGCTTCATTCCAGCCGTTCGACGAACACCCGCACCTTCCCTCCGCAGGCAAGGCCGACATCCCACGCCTGTTCGTCGCTCACTCCGAACTCCAGAAGCCGCGGCTTACCGTCGGCGATCACCCCGACGGCCTCGTTGATCACCGCGCCTTCGATGCAGCCGCCGGAAACGGAGCCCAGGAACGTCTTGCTGTCGTCCACCAGAAGCTGGCTGCCGGCCGGTCTGGGGGACGATCCCCAGGTGGCCACCACAGTGCACAGGGCAACGCCCCGACCCTGGTCCCGCCATTGGGCCGCGGTCTCGAATATGTCCTGGTTGTCGTTCATGCGGGGACAGTATACGTATTTGCGATCGTGACTCTCGTTGTCGCGCTGTCCCCGTTCATGCCGCGCGGTGTTGCCAGGCCAGGTGCTGACCGCGCTCGTGCGCGGGCGCCGAGAGGCAGGCCGCAAGCTCGCTGAGACTCTCCAGATTGTGGGCGGCGCGGAATTCGTCCACGTAGGGCAGCAGCGCGCGCATCCCCAGCGCCCTGGGAGCGAAGTCTTCGTATCGAAGCAGCGGATTCAGCCAGATGAGGCGGCGGCAGGACTTGGCGAGCCGATCGGCGGCCTCGGCAAGACCTTCGCCTGCGTCCCGATCGAGACCGTCGGTGATCAGCAGCACCACGGCCCCCTGAGCCAGCACCCGCCGAGACCAGAAGCGGTTGAAGTCGCGAAGACACGCGCCGATGCGCGTACCGCCGCTCCAGTCCTCCACCGCCTGCGACACCCGCTCCAGCGCCTCGTCCACGTCCCGGGCGCGCAGCTGACGGGTGATGTTGGACAGCCGCGTGCCGAAGACGAAGCTCGAGACGCGCTCCCGGTGGCGGCTGAGCAGATGGGCGAAATGCAGCAGCATCCGCGAGTAGCGGCTCATGGACCCGGAAATATCGCACAGGATCACGAGCGGCGGTGGACGCCTCCGACGGCGCCGCCGGATCAGCGGCATGGCTCCCGGACCGGTGCGAAGCGCCGAGCGCAGGCTGGCGCGCATGTCCACGCGGCGGCCATGGGGGTGAATCTCGAAGCGCCGCGTCGGCACCTGCATGAACGGCAACACCAGCCGCTCCAGCGCGGCGCGGGCATTGGCAATCTCCAGCGCGCTCATCTGCTCGAAGTCCTTTTTCTGCAGCACCTCCCGCTCCGACCAGGTGAGCGTTGCGTCGAGCTCCAGCTCCGGCGGCGCCTGCTGCGCCCTGGACCCGGCGCCGGCCGGCGAGAACAGCGCTTCGCTCACCCGGCGGCTCAACGCGACTTCGGTTTCCAGGTCTCCCTGACGAAGCTCCGGCAGCACCAGCGCCATCATCCGCTCGAGCAGCCGCGGATTTTTCCAGAAGACGTGAAATGCCTGGTCGAAAACGGTTCGCTGATCGGAGCGATTGACGAAGACCGCGTGCAGGGTCCAGTAAAAATCGCGACGATCGTTGACT
>DATIPL010000179.1:0-4501 GCA_035471965.1 Gammaproteobacteria bacterium | reverse complement strand
GCTACGCGCAGGCGAGGGACGCGGCGGAACAGGTCGAGGTCGATTACGAGCCGAAGCCGGCGGTGGTTTCACCCGCTGCGGCTCTGGAAAAGAGCGCGCCCCAGGTCCACGGCGATGCGCCGGGCAATCTGTGCTACGACTGGGAAATCGGCGACAAGTCGGCGACCGACGCCGCATTCGAAAAGGCGCATCACGTCACCAAGCTGGATCTGATCAACAATCGTCTCATCCCCAACGCCATCGAGCCCCGCTCCGCCATCGGTGATTACAATCCGGGAACCGACGAAATTACGCTCTACACCACCAGCCAGAACCCGCACGTCGCGCGGCTGGTCATATCCGCCTTCATTCAGCTCACGCCCGAGCACAAGCTGCGGGTGGTGGCGCCCGACATCGGCGGCGGGTTCGGCTCGAAAATATTCATCTATTCGGAAGAAACCGTCTCCGCCTGGGCGGCGCGGGAGCTCAAGCGTCCGGTGAAGTGGACCGCGGAGCGCTCGGAATCCTTCATGACGGACGCCCACGGACGCGATCACGTTACCCACGCCGAGCTGGCCCTGGACGAGAAGGGCAAATTTCTCGGCATGCGGGTTTCCACCGTCGCCAATCTCGGCGCCTATCTATCCACCTTCGCGACCTGCGTGCCGACTTACCTTTATGCGACGCTGATGCAGGGCCAGTACACCACGGAGGCGATCTACTGCGAGGTCAAGGCGGTGTTCACCCACACCACGCCGGTGGACGCGCTTCGCGGCGCCGGCCGTCCGGAAGCGACTTACGTGGTGGAGCGACTGGTCGAGCAGGCCGCGCGGGATATGAACATGGACGCGGCGGAACTCCGCAGAATCAACTTCATTCCCTCGGACGCGTTTCCGTACCAGACGCAGGTGGCGCTTCAATACGACTCCGGCAACTATGCCGGCTCCATGGACCAGGCGCTCGAGCTCATCGATTACAAGGGCTTCGCCAAGCGCAAGCAGCAGTCGAAGGCCGAGGGTAAGCTTCGCGGCATCGGCTTCTCCGCCTATATCGAGGCCTGCGGCATCGCGCCCTCTGCCGTAGTCGGATCGCTGGGCGCTGGCGTCGGCCTCTACGAGTCGGCGGAGATCCGCTTCAATCCCACCGGCAACGTGACCGTGTTCACCGGGTCCCACAGTCACGGTCAGGGTCACGAGACCACCTTCGCCCAGCTGGTTTCTGACAGACTCGGCGTGCCCTTCGACAACGTCGACGTCGTGCACGGGGATACCGCGCGGATCCCGTTCGCCATGGGGACCTATGGCTCGCGATCGCTTGCCGTGGGCGGTTCCGCCATCAGCAAGGCCATGGACAAAGTGATCGCCAAGGGCCGGAAGATCGCGGCCCATACCCTGGAGGCTGCGGAAGAGGACATCGAGTTCAGGGACGGAAACTTCACCGTCAAGGGCACCGACAGGCAGATGGACATCGGCGCCGTCGCCTTCGCTGCCTACGTGCCCCACAATTATCCGTCCGACCAGCTCGAGCCCGGCCTCGACGAGAGCGCCTTCTACGACCCGGCCAACTTCACGTTTCCCGCCGGCACCCACGTGTGCGAGGTCGAGGTGGATCCGGATACCGGCGTGGTGGACGTCGTCAAATGGGTCGCCGCCGACGATTTCGGCAACCTCGTCAATCCGATGATTGTGGAAGGGCAGGTGCACGGAGGCGTGGCTCACGGCGTCGGTCAGGCGCTGCTGGAGGGGTGCCAGTACGAACCGGACTCCGGGCAGCTCCTGACCGGCTCGTTCATGGACTACGGCATGCCCCGGGCGGACGTGTTTCCCGAGATCCAGGTGGCCACCCAGGTCACGCCCTGTCCGCACAACCCGCTGGGGGTCAAAGGCTGCGGCGAGGCGGGCGCCATCGCGGCTCCCGCGGCGCTGATCAACGCCATCACTGACGCCATCGGGGTCAGCGACATCACCATGCCCGCCACGCCGGAAAAGGTGTGGCGCGCGCTCAATGCCGCCGGCTAGGAAGGAGCAGCAATGTACAGCTTCAAATATCAACGAGCGGAGTCGCTCGACAATGCGTTAAAGATGGCGGCTGC
The DNA here is from genome assembly GCA_035471965.1 of Gammaproteobacteria bacterium. Lineage (GTDB taxonomy): Bacteria > Pseudomonadota > Gammaproteobacteria > HK1 > HK1 > CAMYJH01. The sequence goes on along the minus strand of DATIPL010000179.1, from coordinate 2,430 downwards.
GGCCGAGGATCCCAAGTATCTCGCCGGCGGCATGACGCTGATTCCGACCATGAAGCAGCGCCTTGCGCAGCCGGCCGAAGTCATCGACCTCGGAGGCCTTGCCGACCTCTCCGGAATTCGTCGCGACGGCGAGGCCGTGGTGATCGGCGCGATGACCTGTCATGCGGAAGTCGCTGCGTCGAAGGAGGTGAAATCCGCGATTCCGGCGCTCGCCGCGCTGGCCGCGCATATCGGAGATCCCCAGGTGAGAAACCGCGGCACACTGGGCGGCTCCATCGCAAACGCCGATCCGGCCGCGGATTACCCGGCGGCGGTGGTCGGTCTCGGCGCGACCGTCAAGACCAACAAGCGCGAGATCGCCGCAGACGATTTTTTCACCGGTCTATTCGAGACCGCGCTGGAGGAGCACGAGATCATCACGGAAGTGCGTTTTCCCGTTCCGGAGAAAGCGGCGTACGCCAAGTTTCCCAATCCGGCGTCTCGCTACGCGGTGGTGGGAGTGATGGTGTGCAAGGCCAATGACGGCGTGCGCGTCGCGGTCACCGGGGCGGGGCCAAGCGTCTTCCGCCTGGAAGAGATGGAAAACGCGCTGTCGAAGAAATTCGCGCCGGAAGCCGTAGCAGGCATCAAGGTGCCCGACGACGGCCTGAACGCTGACATTCACGCCAGCGCTGAATACCGCGCCCATCTGGTAACGGTGATGGCCAGGCGCGCGGTTGCGGCGGCGAACGGGTAGCTGACGCGACTCCCGAGGGATGCATCCGGGGCCGGAGGCGGGCGCGCCGCCTCCGGCTTTTTTTGCGTTTGACAGTCCGTATGTCGTATATCGGAAAGCGAATATCGAATATCGGGAAAACGCAGCGATCCTTCTTCCGATATTCAATATACGACATTCGACATACGATTCCAGAACGTCATAAAGTCCGTTGATTGCAAGCGCCTGAACCGAGCGTGAAACTGCCCGCCGACATCTCCGAGACCGAAGCGCTGCTCGCTGCGGGCGACTACATCGCCGACCGAAGCCTGGCGACGGCGGTCTTTCTTGCGCTCAAGCTCGCCCGCCCGCTTTTTCTCGAAGGCGAAGCCGGCGTGGGTAAGACGGAGATCGCCAAGGTTCTTGCGGCGAGCTTGGGAAGGCGTCTGCTCAGACTGCAGTGTTACGAAGGCCTGGACGTGGCCTCGGCGGTCTACGAGTGGAACTACTCCCGGCAGATGATCGAGATCAGGCTTGCCGAAGCCGCAGGCGAAGCGCAGCGGGATCGGCTGGCGGAGGATGTTTTCTCGCAGCGATTCCTGATTGAGCGACCGCTGCTCAAAGCGCTGGAGCCCCACGACGAAGGGCCGCCGGTGCTGCTCATCGACGAGCTGGACAGGGCCGATGAGCCGTTCGAAGCCTATCTGCTGGAAGTGCTGTCGGACTACCAGATCACGGTGCCGGAGATCGGCACCATCAAGGCCGAAGCACCGCCCGTTACCGTCATCACATCGAACCGCACGCGCGAGATTCACGACGCGCTCAAGCGCCGCTGTTTCTACTACTGGGTCGATTATCCCAGTGCCGAACGCGAGCTCGAAATATTGAAGGTGAAGACGCCGCAGGCGAACGAGGTCCTGAGCCGACAGGTGGTCGCCTTCGTGCAGCGATTGCGGGAGCTGGATCTGTTCAAGCTCCCCGGAATCGCCGAGACCATCGACTGGAACCAGGCGTTGACCCAGCTCGACGTCATGACGCTGAACCCGGACGTGGTCAACGACACCCTCGGCGCGTTGCTCAAGTATCAGGACGACATCGCGCGGGTGAGGGACACGGAAGCGGCGAAAATATTGGAACAGATTAAGGCGGAGCTCCACACGTCGGGGCGTTGAGTAACACGTGACATGTAACACGTGACATGTAACACGTAACAAGTAAAAGAGAACAAGTGTGCATTCCATGTCACATATTACATGTCACTTGTCACATTGATCCGCATACCTGTCTAATCACGCTCCCGTGTCATCAGCGACTGAATTTAACGATGCCTCCAACGCCGGCCGCCTGGTCGAAAACATCATGCATTTCGCCCGCGTGCTTCGTGCCGCGGGGCTGCCCATCGGACCGGGTCGTGTCATCGACGCGGTACGCGCGGTGTGCGCGGTGGGCGTGACCGATCGTCGTGACTTTTACTGGACGCTGCACGCCGTTTTCGTCAGCCGCGCCGACCAGCGAACAATATTCGACCAGGCGTTTCACGTCTTCTGGAGAAATCCGCGCCTGCTCGAGCGGATGATGGCGCTGGTGCTGCCGGAGCTCCGCCGGGGAGACCTGGAACCCGAAAGCGCATTGAGCCGCCGCCTGAGCGAAGCGCTGTTCTCACCGGCCGGGGCCCGCACCGAGCAGCAGGCCGCACCGGAGCTGGAGCTGGATGCCACCCTGACCTGGTCGGACCG
>DATIPL010000178.1:0-2778 GCA_035471965.1 Gammaproteobacteria bacterium | reverse complement strand
CATCTCCGGTTCACGGGCGGGCAGCCGGTTGACGAGCTGATCGGCCGCTTTCCGCGCACGTCGCCGTGGAACCCGAGGCCCCGGTTTTCGCAAACACCTCGGAAGGCTTCAGAGCAGCGGCCGCGTGAGCGTGGGCTTGCAACACATACGGGTCCACAATGACCTCGACCGCCTGGGTTTCCATGCGCTCGGGCCCCGGTGAGAACCCGACCCGGCGTTCAAGGTCGTCGGTTCCATTCGTCCTGGGCAGGGGAAGTTCCTTCGGGTAGAGCTGCTGCCGTGGTCGACCTGTTCCGGGGCTTCCGCCGTCGAGGGTAACGGCGGGAGCGGGGGTCCCCGGCTCCTCGTAAATCTGGTGTTTTCCTGCGGCCCGACAGAGATCAGGGAACCCCACGCTTCGAATTGACCGTCGTCGCCCGCGGAAAGGTCGCCTCCGGGCAACCCGTGCGCGTGAGAAGTTCCCCTGCTTTGGCACATGAGTGCCGGCCTCCGGCCAGATGCGAGAGCTCATGGCTCCATTGAGCGAGGACATCGTAGTGATCGGCGACTCGGCTTCCGTCTCTCGGCACGTGCATGACCTGGATCTGCTTTGTTTCACCGGTGAGTTTGGAACACCCGGGTCCGATGGCCATTTGTGGAACGCCCTGGGACCGGCACATCTTGATCACCTGCCGCTCAGTCGGATATTCGACGATGGCGATTTTCAGGTAGGTGATCTGTCCGCTGTCGGAGAGCGGCTGTGGTATCCGCCATTTCTGATCGGACGCCGCGCGTGCGGTAAGCAGTAACGCTGAGAGTGCTGCACTCAGCTTTTTCATCGGCTGGCCCCTCTCTTTCCAGTGCGCTGCGTTTTGGTTCTTCAAGCGCTTCGGAGTCGGAGATCCGGTCAAAAACAGCTCTCTCAATCGGACGTGCGCCGCGCCGGTCGGCGCAGTCAGTCCGAAGCCTTCACCGCTCACCGCGATATCCGGGGATAACGCAAAGTAAGAAGAGGGACAGGCCGTCCCGGCGTGTCGAGAACAGCGCATCTCGGCAGAGCGTACCAGGCAGTACACCGCCTCCGAACTGCCGGCTGCCGATACGATTGCCGTTCCTCTCAACACCGCGAACGAGGCTCGGGGGAGGCGAACGCTTCGCTCGCGGTTCCGGCGGGGCGTTTGCCGCGATATCCGTTCACGCATGGACTAAAGGAAACATGCTTGCTCCCGATACAGGTCGAGGACCCGTCGCCGGCGGCTCCCGCCTGGTCATTGAACAATTCCGGCGGTTTCGGACCGCCCGTATTCCGGTCATCGCGCGGATCAGGGCGAGCTTGTCTACCAGAGCGACACGGTTGACTCGAGCGGAAGCCGTTTCGAAGCGTTGCTGGTAATGGGGAACGTGCGCGTATGAGCCCGAAGGCTGAACCTCTGCCGGCAGTGTCGGATCGGCCGGCATTCGTCGATCCCAACCTCGATTTGCAGCCGTCGTTTCGGCTCATCCGGTACTTCTCCATAACCAGTCTTGTCGGCGTTCTGATCGTTCTGGCGGTGCTGCTGTTGATCTACCGGCATTTTGCTTTTATCGCCATTGAAGATCACGAAACGCGAAACAACGAAGCCCTCACCCAGGTTTTTGCCAACACAATCTGGAAAGATCACGCTGCCTTCGTCCAGAAGGCTTCGGCAATTTCCAGGGAGCAACTTGGGCAACACCCGGAGATTCTCCGAATCAGGAAGGCGGTGCTGAGGCAGATGTCCGGGCTCAACGTGGTGAAGGTTAAAATTTATAATCTCGACGGCCTCACCGTGTTCTCCACGGATCCGAAGCAGATCGGCGATGACAAAAGCACCAACACCGGACTCCTTTCGGCGAAAAACGGCATAATCGCGAGCGACATTACGTTTAGAGACCAGTTCGATGCCTTCGAGCAGGTCATCAACAATCGAAATCTCGTCTCCTCTTACGTTCCAATCCGGGTAAATCCCGGTTCACCCATAGAAGGTGTGATGGAGGTTTACTCGGACGTCACGCATTATGTCATCCAGCTCGAAAGGACCGCATGGGGCGTCGCCGTTGGCGTTCTGAGCTGCCTGTCCCTGCTCTACATATTTCTGTTCTCCATCGTCCGACGCGCAGACGGCATCATTACCGCCCAGCGCGAAGAAATGCGTCTAGCTCACAAAGAAATCGTTCGTCATCAATCGCGTCATGATCCGTTGACCGGACTTCCAAACCGGCTGAGTTTCTCAGAACATCTCGACAATATGATTAAGGCGTCCAGAAGAGTCGATTCCAAATGCGCCTTGATTTATCTGGGACTGGATGGCTTCAGGGAAATCTACGACTCAATGGGTTATGTGGCGAGAGACCAGGTGCTCAAGGAAGCGAGCGCCCGGCTGAAGCAATGCCCCCGCGATGCCGATATCACCGCCCGCATCAGCGGGGACGAGTTCGCGGTGGGGCTGTCCGGGATCTCCGGAGAAAAAGGAGTCGAACGCGTCGTCGTTCTCGCTGACAGGATTCGTGACGCGATTTCAAGTCGACCGTTTGTGATAGAAGACCACGATTTTGCCGTAACTACCAGCATCGGTATCGCCATCTTTCCCGATAATGGCAACGATGTGGTCGAGCTGATGAAAAGCGCGAATGCCGCGCTGCATCACGCGAGGAGCAGGGGACGTAACAACTACCAGTTTCATACTGCGGACATGAACGCGAGAGCGTTCGAATTGCTTCTCTTGGAAAGCGATCTCCGGCAGGCGTTGGAAGAGAATCAGTTTGTACTTCACTACCAGC
>DATIPL010000177.1:0-5429 GCA_035471965.1 Gammaproteobacteria bacterium | reverse complement strand
CCGGACCCTCGAACAAGGGCCCGCCGCAACCATGGATACTTCATTCAGATATTGAGCTGGCGCAGAAACGAAGTGGCGGAGCCGGCCGGGCCGGCTCCGCCGCTGTAACCATCACTCGGCAAGGGTGAATGCGATGATATTGTTGCCCCGCTTGAAGTTGAGCTGGGTGTTTCCACCGGCGGCAACGACAACGTACTGCTTGCCGTTCACGGTGTAGGACGACGGCGGCGCGTTGACGCCGGCGCCCGCCTGGAAGTTCCACAGCACGCTGCCAGTTTCGGCGTCATAGGCCTTGAACTGGCCGTTGCCTTCACCCGTGAACAGCAGGCCGCCTGCCGTGGCCAGCACGCCCCCGATCATGGGCTGGGGCGTCTTCACCTTCCAGCGGATCTTGCCGGTGTCGTAGTTCACCGCCGTGACGTTGCCCCACTGCTCCTCGCCGGGAATGACCTTGAAGGCGCCACCAAGCCAGATCTTGCCTTCCGGGTAGGGTGTGCTTTCCACGTGGTAGGTCATGGGCTGGTGCAGATTGATGGCGTAGGTCAGCCTGAGATTGGGATTGATTGCCATGGGCGACCACTCCACGCCGCCGTTGGCGCCGGGCAGCATGCGGGCGCCATCTCTGGTGGGCAGAGTCCACATGTTCTCCTGCGGCACCATCGCCTCGGAGTGACGCAGCAGCTTGCAGTCGCGGCGATCGTGCACGTACACGTGCCCGGTCTTACCGGCGTGCAGCAGCCCCGGCACGGTGTTGCCTTTATCATCGCGCACGTCGGTCAGGATGGGCGGGCTCACCGCGTCCAGATCCCAAACGTCGTGGGCGATGTACTGAAAGTGACAGACGTATTTTCCAGTGTCCAGATCCACGGAGACCAGGGAGTCGGTGTAGAGGTTGTCTCCCGGCCTCAAAGATCCGTCGAGGTCCGGCGAAGGATTGCCGACTACGAAGAAAATGCGGTTCAGATCCCGATCGACTGCGGGGTTCTGCCACACGCCGCCGCCGAGGGTCTTGTACGGATCGCCCATCTTCTCCAGATCCGTTTTTTCCTTGGCAATGTCCCGATGCATGTCGCGCCCGGTAGCGTCGGTCTTGGCCCACACGCCGACCGAATTTTCCGGGACAGTATGGAATTGCCAAAGCTGCTCGCCGGTCTTCCAGTCATAGGCTTTGACGAAGCCGCGAATGCCGTACTCGCCGCCGTTGGTGCCGATCAAGATCTTTCCGTTCACCGCCGTCGGCGCCATGGTCTCGCTGTATCCGAGCTCCGGATCGGCAAGCTGGGTCTCCCAGATCAGCTTTCCGGTCTTGGCGTCGAGGGCCACCAGCTTGGCGTCCAGGGTGCCCATGTACACCATGTCTCGATACACGGCGACGCCCCGGTTGTTGGGCCCGCAGCAGTAGGTGGTGATCGGCCCCATCTTGTGCTTGTAGTGCCAGATCTGCTGGCCGGTTTCAGCATTGAGGGCGTAGACATGGTTGAACGCAGTGGTCGCGTACATGATGCCGTTGACCACGATGGGCGTGGTCTCCATGGTTTCCACCACTTCGGTCTGGAAGATCCACGCGGGTCGCAGCTTGTGAACGTTGGAGACGTTGATCTGGCGATTGGGATAGTAGCGCGTCTGCGCGTAATTTCCGTTCGTGTGCAGGAAGTTATTCCCGTCTCCGGCGGCATAATTGAGCATGTCCTGGGTCACGCTCAGCATGTCGCCGTACATGGTTGCGCTGGACGTCTCCTGCGCGTTCGACTGAGGTGCCAGTGCCAGAAGCGCGGTGCTGAACGCGACGCCGGCGGCACCGACGATGGAAAAGGCTCGGGTTTTCATCGGAATCTCCCCCTTGGCGGTATGGTGACGGTCGCCTTCTTGTAAATTGAATGCCCGCGATCGAGGGCATCGGGGCGGGAAGTAGATTACCGCCAACCCGGGCACAATGCCAACGGGCCGGACAACCCTGCATTCAATGGCGATAGATGTACCGGGGCCTTCCGGGGACGGTATCCGCCGCCACCAGCGCCGCCACTTCCTGGTGGCGGGGCGAAAATTCACACACCGGATCGGTGGCTGCGGCGTCGCCGGTGAGGGCGAACGCCTGGCAGCGGCAGCCGCCCAAATCCTTCTCTTTGAAGGAACAGCTCCGGCAGGGCTCGGGCATCCAGTCGGTGCCGCGAAAGCGGTTGAAGGCGGGGTCGTTTTGCCAGATCCATTCCAGGGTATGTTCCCGCAGCGAAGAAAATTCCATTCCGGTGATGGACTCCGCCGCGTGGCAGGGAAGCACCCGGCCACGAGGGCTCACGGCGAAATACCGGCTTCCCCAGCCGTCCATGCAGCGTTTAGGACGCCGCGCGTAATAATCGGGAACAACGTAATCGATGACCATTCGACCCCGGTACTGCTCCACTGCCGCAGCGGCCACCGCCGTCGCCCGTTCCACCTGTTCCCGGGTGGGCATCAGCACGGCGCGGTTTTTCAGCGCCCAGCCGTAATACTGCACGTTGGCGATTTCCAGCCGCTGGGCGCCCAGGGCATGCGCCAGGGCGATAATTTGGGGCAGGTGGTCCAGATTCTGACGGTGGACCACCGCGTTGATGGTGAGCGGCAGGTGGAGGGCGCGCACCAGCCCAGCCGCTTCGAGCTTACGCGCGTGGCCGCAGGCGTAATTGCCGATTCGATTCGCGTTCTCGGGTTCACTGTCCTGGATGCTGATCTGAACGTGGTCGAGCCCGGCAGCCCTGTATTCTTCGAGGCGCGGCCGGGTGAGCAGCACCCCGGCGGTGATGAGGTTGGTGTAGATACCGGCGTTTTTCGCCGCCGAGATGATCGCCGCCAGGTCCTTTCGCGCCGTCGGTTCACCGCCGGAAAGATGCACCTGAAGCACGCCCAGCGCCGCCGCCTGGCTCAGTATGTCCGCCCACTCCGCAGTGTCGAGCTCGCCGCTTCGCGGCGAAAGCGCAATCGGGTTTGAGCAGTAGGGACACTGCAGCGGACAGCGGTGGGTGAGTTCCGCCAGCATCGCGAGCGGCGGCTCGAGTCCACTCATCCCGTTGCCCTCTTCATTCTCCATCATCCGCCCCGCTGCGCAGGAAGCGCTTTTCCTCCAGCAGCCCGATGACGGCGCGGACATCGTGGTCGATGACGTCCCGCGGCGCGTCGTATTCGGCGACCAGCGCATCGATTATCTCACCCAGGCTGGCTTTGCCGTCAAAGCGGTCGACGACGGCTTTGCCGGTGTCGTCCAGCACCAGAACGCGCTCCGGTGCCTGAAGCACCCACCGGTCCCGGGCGTTATCGTGCTGAAGGCGCACGAAATTCGCCAGCGCCGGCCGGAAATCGAGGTTCAGATGATCGCCTTTGGACACAGTATCGGGTCAGCCGGCCGTGGGATGGAATGCGCCCGGCGGCGGCATGCCCGGGTCCACGTACGCCAGGTAGAGCGCGTCCAGCTGGGCCCACAACAGGTCGGTTTTGAAAAGCAGCGCCTTACACACCGCTTCGCGGAGATCCGGGATGGTCGCGTTTCGCTTGACGTATTCCAGCGCGAACTCGGCGTCTCTCGGCGCCTGGGTGAGGCGATCGGTGAAATAGCTCAATGCGTCTTCGTCAACAAAGTCGTATCGTGCCAGCATCGATGATGTGCGCTCTGAAATGATGGCCGGCGCAAACATCTCGGTGAGCGATGAGGCGACGGCTTCCAGCAGCGTTCGTTCGCGCACGTAATTCACGTACGCATCCACGGCGAATCGCGTAGCCGGAAGGATGCCCTCCTCAGACAGGACGTAACCTCGATCGAGGCCCAGGCGCTCGCACAAATGCAGCCATTTCCTGATGCCGCCCTGGCCTTCATGGCTGCCATCGTGATCCAGCACCCGCTGCGACCAGATGCGTCTGGTTTCGACATCGGTAATACGCGACATGATGACGGAATCCTTTATCGGGATGCGGCTTTGGTAGTAGTAGCGGTTCAGTGCCCAGGCCTGAATCTGGCCCTTGTTCAGCTTGCCGTCACGCATCAGCGCATGAAAAGGATGCTTGTCGTGATAACGCTCCGCGCCGATTCGACGCAAACGTTTTTCCAGCGCTTCGGAAGAATCAAGGCTCACGGAAGATCAATTGTCATGCCGTCGTAGGCGACTGTCCAACCGGCAGACTCGAGCTCCCGCCGCTCGGGTGAGTCGGAAAGCAGCGCCGGGTTGGTGTTGTTGATGTGAATGAATACCTTGCGTCGGATTCCGGTTCCTCCAAGACGAGCCATTGCACCTGTTTCGCCGGACATGGAGATGTGTCCCATCCGGCGTCCGGTCTTGTGACCCTCGCCGCTCACGATCATTTCGTCGTCCCGCCACAGCGTTCCATCGAAGAAAAGCAGATCCGCGCCTTCGAAACGCGATCGCAGCTCGTCACTGACATCGGCGCAGTTGGCGACGTAGAGCATTCTCGCACCGCGGCCGTCACTGATCTCCAGTCCAATGGTGTCGCCCTCCTCGGTTCCGAAGTCCGCTCCCTTTTGCGCATCTTCCTTGTAAAGCGCCACCTTCCCCGGCACGGCAAAAGGGGTCACGCTCAATCCGCTTTCCTTTCCGCCCGGGTCGCTGAGGGCAAAGGTGTGGTCCAGATCGAATGCCCGTCGCTTGACCAGATCTGGCGCGAGCACGCGGAAAATCGGGTTTTCGTCCAGAACGTCGAAGATCCTCGGATGAGCGTAGATCACAAAGGGCGTGCGCTCGCGCAGGTGCAACAGCCCGGCCACGGCGTCGACGTCGCCGTTGGTAAGGACGACGCCGGCGATGGGCGATGATCGAAGTCCTTCGCCGGGATGAAGGCGCTTCTCCCGGTTGATTTGCTGGCGAAGGTCCGGCGCCGCGTTGACGACGAACCAGCGTGACCCGTCCGCGCTGACGGCGATGGAGGCTTGGGTAGCGGGGGGTGCGGCAGGATCGCCGCCACGGGCCCTGCGGCAGGCGTCGCTATTGCTGTTCCACTGAGGGAAGCCGCCACCGGCGGCGGCTCCCAGCACGAGGATCCGGATCACTCCGCAGAACTGGAGGACCGGAGTTCAGACCTCGGTACGAAAATCAGAGCTCGGCGCAGACGTAGCAGTTGATTTCCATACCGACCTGAATTTCGACGATGACCGGACGCGTCCACGTCTTCATGACCTTCTCCTCCGACAGAGTTTGAATTATCGGTCTAGGGAACAAGAACTCCATTCTATTCCATCTCCGGGGAGACAAGTCAATTCCCTTGAGGACGCGCGCTTTTCAGCCCCGGCGGGCCGCCGGTCGCGCCGGGCGGAGTTCCGGCCTCGAACTGCCCCGGTGCGGGCAATATAAAGGAATCAATAACTTAAGCACGCCGGCCTCGCTCAGCGCCGCGACGCGCAAGCCAATTCCTAAGGCTTCGATGCTTCCGTTACCATCACTTCCTCGTTA
>DATIPL010000176.1:0-2230 GCA_035471965.1 Gammaproteobacteria bacterium | reverse complement strand
TATCGGTGCCGGAGGCCAGGCCATGGTCTATGTGGCCATTCAGGAATCCCTTCAAAGACCGGTTGCACTCAAGGTTCTCAACCCGGTTCATGCCGACTCACCCGAGTTCACCACCCGCTTCCTGAATGAAGGCCGAATTCTCGCCAGCCTCGGCCACTCCAACGTCATCACGATATATGACATCGGCGTCGACGGGGGCTTTCACTACATCTCCATGGAGCTGGTAGAAGGGGGCGACCTCAAGCGGCGCATGCGCGAGGGAATGGATTCGAACCGCGTTCTGGATTACGTGGCGACCATTGCAGACTGCCTTGCCGCCGCCCACGAAAAAAACATCGTTCACCGCGACATCAAGCCCGCCAACGTTCTGTTTCGCAAGGACGGCACTTTGCTGTTGACGGACTTCGGAATAGCCAAGCAGCTGGACGCGAAAAACGAGCTGACGCTGACCGGGACCACCGTAGGCAGCCCGCATTACCTGAGCCCGGAGCAGGCTCAGGGCAGGGCGGTAGACGGGCGCGCGGACGTCTACAGCCTGGGCATCATGGCCTTCGAAATGCTCACCGGGATCAAGCCTTACGAGGGTGAGTCCGACATCGACACGATCTTCAAGCACATCAACGATCCCATTCCCAAGCTTCCGCCGGAGCACGCCCCGATGCAGGAGCTGATTGAGCGGATGATCGCCAAGGCGCCCGGGGATCGCTTCGAAAACGCCCGCGAAGTGGTGGAGTACATCGCCGGCATGGAACCCATGGAGCCGGTTCCGACGGGGCGACTCAAGGATTACGAATTCAGAAACGAAAGTTCGGACGAAGTCCTGACCGAAACCAAGACCCCCATCGCGCCCCATGTCGCGGCCGAAATCCGCGCCAGCGCTGATACCATACCGGCGGGACTCACCCGGGCCGACGCGGAAACGGAGATCAACCCGCGCTCCCGGCGCGCTAGGATTGCGGAGCTGATGGTGCCGGTGGCCGCCACCGGCGTGGTGGTGATTGCGCTGGCCGGGAGCTGGCTCATGTTTCTCAAACCGCCGCCGCGCGTTCCGGAAAACCCCCAGCTGACCGAGGTCACGCAGGGATCGGAGACCTCAAGCGTGGCCGAGACGGCGCCAGGACCCGACATGGCCCGGGTGGAGCTGGAGCCGGCGCCGCCGCCGCCACCGCCACCCAGGTCGGCATTGGATACACCGGCCCAGATCAGCGACGCCGAGCGGGTCGAGTCCCTGCTGAGCGCGGCCGATCAGGCGTTGCGAGATTACCGACTGACCAAACCCAACCGGGACAACGCGCTCGAGTACTACAACGCGGTGCTCGCCATCGATCCCGGCAACCCGGTGGCGGCGGACGGCCATCGCCTCATCGCCGAGCGCTACGGCATGCTGGCGAGAGGAGAGATGCATCGGGGCAACCTGATCAAAGCGGGCATATACGTCGACCGGGGCCTGTCGGTTCACCCGACCGACCCGTCGCTGCTGGCGCTGCAACTGCAGGTGGAAGGCGAGATCGCCAAGCGTCAGGCAAGCGGCGGCACCCGGCCGTTCACCACCGACCGATCGAGACAGCAGGCCGGGGCGGAGAATCCGCAGTCCGATCCGGATTTCAGGGGCGAGTCCCCGATAGAGCTGTTCCGCCGCATTCGAAACTGGTTCGGCCGGCGCAATGCTTCACCGTAATCATCCCGAAAGTTTTGATTTCTCTTTAAGGCGGGATAGAATGCGCGCCCCGGGAAGAACCCGGCGACTAGCGAAATTTCGCATCAAACGCGAAGATTGAATACTAAACAATTGAATTTGCTCAACTGTTGAATCGTACAACGCACGTGGCCAGTCGTGGCGGCCACCACTGCTTGAGGTTCTGGCATGCCTGAAATCTCCCTTCCCGACGGCTCGCGCCGAAAGTTCGCACAACCCGTCTCCGTATACGAGATCGCCAGGGACATCGGGCCCGGGCTCGCCAAGGCGGCGCTCGCCGGCAGGGTGGATGGCCGTCTGGTGGATACGTCGTACGTGGTCGATGAAGACGCCGAGGTCGCCATCGTCACCGATCGGGATGAAGAAGGTCTGGAGGTCATCCGCCACTCCACGGCTCACCTGCTGGCTCAGGCCGTGAAGCAGCTCTATCCGAACGCCCAGGTCACCATCGGTCCAGTGATCGAGGACGGCTTTTATTACGACTTCTCCTACCCTCCGGGGTTCGGGCCCGAGGATCTGGAAAACATCGAGGAA
>DATIPL010000175.1:0-7969 GCA_035471965.1 Gammaproteobacteria bacterium | reverse complement strand
CTGGTGCGCACACTGGGCGCGATCCGGGATCAGAAACAAGCGGCTTGAGTATTTAAGAGTACGGCACAGGCCGAATCAGGAGAATTGTAATGGCATTGTCCAATGAGGAAATCATCAGCGCCATCAAGGAAAAACCCGTGATGGAAATTGTCGAGCTCGTCAAGGCGATGGAGGACGAGTTTGGCGTGTCGGCGGCAGTAGCGACCGTCGCGGCGGCACCGGCGGCTGGCGGTGGGGCCGCCGAGGCCGAGGAAGAGAAGACGGAATTCGACGTCGTGATGTCCAGCTTCGGTGCGAACAAGGTTGCGGTCATCAAGGCGGTTCGCGCGATTACGTCGCTCGGTCTGAAGGAAGCCAAGGATCTGGTCGAGAGCGCGCCTGCCAGCGTCAAAGAGGGCGTCAGCAAGGACGAGGCCGCAGAGTTCAAGAAGCAGCTCGAAGAGGCCGGGGCCACGGTCGAGATCAAATAAGCTCGTCTTGGTCCAGTTATCAACGCGTAACTTATCGGGCTGGCGGTCAACCGGCCGCCGGCCCGCTCGCGCATATTGCGCGCGCCATTCCGTTGGCGCTCACCACTCGGTGTCGAGGTTAGAAGATGGCTTACTCTTTTACTGAAAAGAAGCGGGTTCGGAAGGATTTCGGCAAAAGGCCGAGTATTCTCGATGCCCCCTACCTGCTCGCTATACAGCTCGATTCCTATCGTCAGTTTCTCCAGGAGGGCGTTTCCGCGGAGGACCGGGGCGAGATGGGACTGCACGCGGCATTCAAGTCGGTATTTCCCATTGAGAGCTACTCCGGGGACGCCGCGCTCGAGTACGTGAGCTACCGACTCGGAAATCCGATTTTCGACGTCAAGGAATGCCAGCTTCGCGGTATGACGTACGCCGCCTCGCTGCGGGTGAAGCTACGCCTGGTGCTGTACGACAAGGACAGCGCCGGCGACACCCGTGCGGTGAAGGACATCAAGGAGCAGGAAGTCTACATGGGCGAAATCCCGCTCATGACCGACAACGGCACATTCATTATTAACGGCACGGAGCGCGTTATCGTCGCCCAGCTGCACCGATCTCCCGGCGTGTTCTTCGAGCACGATCGGGGCAAGACCCACTCGTCGGGCAAGCTGCTTTTCTCGGCGCGGGTGATCCCGTACCGCGGGTCCTGGCTCGACTTCGAGTTCGACCCCAAGGACCTGGTGTTCGTCAGAATCGATCGGCGACGCAAGCTCCCGGCCACCGTGCTGCTGCGCGCGCTGGACATGACCACCGAGCAGATCCTGGAGATCTTCTTCGATTTCAACGTCTTCACCATCATGCCCAAAGGGTGGCGCTTCGAGCTCATCCCGGAGCGGCTGCGCGGCGAGACCGCGGCCTTCGACATCAAGGACAAGAAGGGCAAGGTGCTGGTGGAGGCGGGCCGCAGAATCACCGCGCGTCATATCAATCAGATGGCCAAGGCGGGACTCAAGCAGCTTCAGGTGGTCGACGATTACGTCTACGGCCGGGTGCTCGCCCGCGACGTGGTGGATACCGAGACCGGCGAAGTCCTGTTTGACGCCAACTCCGAAATCACCGAGGAGTTGATGACCAGGATGCGCGAAGCGGGGATCAAGTCCTTCGACACCCTGTACGTGAACGACGTGGACCGCGGACCTTACATCTCCACCACCCTGGGAGCGGACCCCACGCACAATCAGGCCGAGGCACAGGTGGAGATTTACCGCATGATGCGTCCCGGCGAGCCGCCCACCAAGGAGGCCGCGCAGACGCTATTCAACAACCTGTTCTTCAGCCCCGAGCGCTACGATCTCTCCGCGGTCGGCCGGATGAAGTTCAACCGCCGGGTGGGCCGCAAGGAGGTCACCGGGGAGGGCGTTCTGTCCAGAGAGGACATCATCGACGTCCTGAAGGTGCTCATTGACATCAAGAACGGCAACGGCAGCGTCGATGACATCGATCATCTCGGCAATCGACGCATTCGCAGCGTCGGCGAGATGGCGGAAAACCAGTTCCGCATCGGGCTGGTGCGCGTCGAGCGGGCGGTGAAAGAGCGCCTCAGTCTGGCGGAAACCGACGAGCTGATGCCCCAGGAGCTGATCAACGCCAAGCCGGTTTCCGCGGTGATCAAGGAATTCTTCGGATCGAGCCAGCTTTCCCAGTTCATGGACCAGAACAACCCGCTGTCCGAGGTCACCCACAAGCGGCGCGTCTCGGCGCTGGGTCCGGGTGGCCTCACTCGGGAGCGAGCGGGTTTCGAGGTGCGAGACGTGCACCCCACCCACTACGGGCGCGTGTGTCCCATCGAGACTCCGGAGGGCCCCAACATCGGCTTGATCAATTCTCTGGCCGTGTACGCTCGGACCAATCAGTACGGATTTCTGGAAACGCCCTATCGCAAGGTGGAAAAGGCCAAGGTCACCGATCAAATCGAGTATCTCTCCGCTATCGAGGAGGGCCAGTACGTTATCGCCCAGGCCAACGCCGCGCTGGATGCGCGCGGCCGCTTGACCGACGATCTGGTCACCTGCCGCCACCAGAACGAGTTCACTCTGTCGACGCCCGACAAGGTGGACTACATGGACGTCTCCCCGAAACAGATTGTGTCGGTGGCGGCGTCTCTGATCCCGTTTCTCGAGCACGACGACGCCAACCGCGCTCTTATGGGATCCAATATGCAGCGCCAGGCCGTGCCGACGCTGAAAACCGAAAAGCCGCTGGTGGGCACCGGGATGGAGCGCATCGTGGCGGTGGACTCCGGCGTCACCGTGGTCGCCAAGCGCGGCGGCGTGGTGGATTCGGTCGATGCCGCCCGCATCGTGGTGCGGGTCAACGACGAGGAGACGGACCCGGGCGAGCCCGGCGTCGACATCTACACGCTGACCAAGTACACGCGGTCGAACCAAAACACCTGCATCAACCAGCGGCCGCTGGTCAAGACCGGCGACGCCATCGCTCGCGGTGACGTGCTTGCCGACGGGCCGGCCACCGACATGGGAGAGCTGGCCCTGGGGCAGAACATGCTGGTCGCGTTCATGCCCTGGAACGGCTACAACTTCGAGGATTCCATCCTGATCTCCGAGCGCGTGGCCCAGGAGGATCGCTATACCACCATCCACATCGAGGAGCTGGTGTGCGTTGCCCGGGACACCAAGCTTGGGCCGGAGGAGGTCACCTCGGACATTCCCAACGTCAGCGAAAGCGCGCTTTCGAAACTGGACGAGTCGGGGATCGTGTATGTCGGCGCCGAGGTCAAGCCCGGGGACATTCTGGTGGGCAAGGTAACGCCCAAGGGTGAAACCCAGCTCACGCCGGAAGAAAAGCTGCTGCGCGCCATATTCGGCGAGAAGGCGTCTGACGTGAAAGACACCTCGCTGCGCGTCCCGTCAGGAATGAACGGTACTGTCATCGACGTTCAGGTGTTCACCCGGGACGGGGTGGAGAAGGACGCCCGGGCGAAACAGATCGAGGAGCAGGAGCTTGAGAAGGTGCGCAAGGATCTGCACGACCAGTATCGCATCGTCGAAGACGACACCTACATGCGCCTGGAGAACATGCTCGTCGGAAAGACCGCCGACGGCGGCCCCGGAAACCTTAAAAAGGGCTCCCGGGTCACCAAGGGATACCTGGAGGAAGTGCCCAGGGAAAAGTGGTTCGAAATCCGGCTGCGCAACGAGAGCGCCATCGAGCAGCTGGAAAAAGCCAAAGAGCAACTCGCTCAGCAGCAGCGCGCGCTGGACGAACGTTTCGAGGAAAAACGAATCAAGCTCACCTCCGGCGATGATCTGGCGCCCGGCGTGCTGAAGATGGCCAAGGTGTATCTGGCAGTGAAGCGCCGGGTGCAGCCCGGTGACAAGATGGCCGGACGGCACGGAAACAAAGGCGTGATTTCGATGATCGTGCCGGCTGAAGACATGCCCTATACCGAAGACGGCACCCCGGTGGACATCGTTCTGAACCCGCTGGGCGTGCCCTCGCGCATGAACGTGGGGCAGGTGCTGGAGGCGCATCTCGGCTGGGCCTCCAAGGAGCTGGGTCGGAAGATCGGGCGAATGATCGACGCCAACGAGAAAATCACCGAGTTGAAAAAGTTGCTGCAGGAAATCTATGCGGTGGAAGGCAAGGCCGACGCCCTCAAGGGCTTCAAGAACGAGGAGGTCCTGGAGCTCGCGGAAAACCTGCGCAGCGGTATCCCAATGGCGACGCCGGTCTTCGACGGCGCCAGCGAGCGTGAGATCAAGGAGATGCTCAAGCTCGCCGAGCTTCCCCAAAGTGGTCAGACGATCCTTTACGACGGGCGCACCGGCGATCCTTTCGATCGCGAAGTGACCGTGGGATACATGTACATGCTGAAGCTCAATCATCTGGTCGACGACAAGATGCACGCGCGCTCTACCGGGCCGTACAGCCTGGTGACGCAGCAGCCGCTGGGCGGAAAGGCGCAGTTCGGCGGGCAGCGTTTCGGCGAGATGGAAGTCTGGGCGCTGGAAGCCTATGGCGCTGCCTACACGCTTCAGGAAATGCTCACGGTAAAGTCCGACGACGTGAACGGCCGCACCAAGATGTACAAGAACATCGTTGATGGCGACCACCGGATGGAAGCCGGAATGCCGGAGTCCTTCAACGTTTTGATGAAGGAAATCCGCTCACTCGGAATCGATATCGAACTCGAGCAAGATTGACACGGCTCGCGGCGTGGCCGCGAGCCCGCGACGCTTAGTCGGGAGACAAGATGAAAGATCTACTGAATCTTTTGAGGCAACAGGGCCAGGTCGAAGGCTTCGACGCCATTCGCATCGGGCTGTCTTCGCCGGACAAGATCCGCTCTTGGTCCTTCGGTGAGGTGAAAAAGCCGGAGACCATCAACTACCGCACCTTCAAGCCGGAGCGGGATGGTCTCTTCTGCGCCAAGATTTTCGGTCCCATCAAGGACTATGAGTGCCTGTGCGGCAAATACAAGCGCCTGAAGCACCGCGGCGTCATCTGCGAGAAATGCGGCGTCGAAGTGACGCTGGCCAAGGTGCGCCGGGAGCGCATGGGTCACATCGAGCTGGCGAGCCCGGTGGCGCACATCTGGTACCTGAAGTCGCTGCCGTCGCGCATGGGCCTTCTGCTGGACATGACGCTCAGGGACATCGAGCGAATTCTCTACTTCGAGGCCTTCGTCGTCATCGACCCGGGTATGACCCAGCTCGAGCGCGGTCAGCTGCTCTCCGACGACATGTATCTCGAGGCCATCGAGCAGTACGGCGACGAGTTCGAGGCCAAGATGGGGGCCGAAGCCATCTTCGAGCTTCTTCGCACCATCGAGCTCGAATCCGAAATCGTCACCGTTCGAGAGGATCTGCAAAAGACCGGCTCGGAGTCGAAGATCAAGAAGCTCTCCAAGCGCCTCAAGCTGATGGAGGCCTTCACCTCATCGGGAAATCGACCCGAGTGGATGGTGCTCCGGGTTTTGCCGGTGCTGCCCCCGGAGCTCAGGCCTCTGGTGCCTCTGGATGGCGGCCGCTTCGCCACCTCGGACCTGAACGATCTCTACCGGCGGGTCATCAACCGCAACAACCGGTTGAAGAGGCTGCTCGATCTCAACGCCCCCGACATCATTGTGCGCAACGAAAAGCGCATGCTGCAGGAGTCGGTGGATGCGCTGCTGGACAACGGCCGCCGCGGACGCGCCATAACCGGCACCAACAAGCGACCGCTCAAATCTCTCGCCGACATGATCAAGGGTAAGCAGGGCCGATTCCGTCAGAACCTGCTGGGTAAGCGGGTGGACTATTCCGGCCGCTCGGTCGTGGTGGTCGGCCCGACGCTCAAGCTGCACCAGTGCGGGCTGCCGAAAAAGATGGCGCTGGAGCTGTTCAAGCCCTTCGTCTTCGGCAAACTGGAGATGCGGGGACTTGCCACCACCATCAAGGCGGCGAAGAAGCTGGTGGAACGCGAGGGTCCCGAAGTCTGGGACATCCTGGAAGAGGTGATCCGCGAGCACCCCGTGCTCCTCAACCGCGCGCCGACGCTCCACAGGCTGGGCATCCAGGCTTTCGAGCCGGTGCTCATCGAGGGCAAGGCGATCCAGCTTCATCCTCTGGTCTGCACCGCCTTCAACGCCGACTTCGACGGCGACCAGATGGCCGTTCACGTGCCTCTGTCCATCGAAGCGCAGCTGGAAGCGCGCACGCTGATGATGTCCACCAACAATATTCTCTCGCCGGCGCACGGAGAGCCCATTATCGTGCCGACGCAAGACGTGGTCATGGGCCTTTACTACCTCACCCGGGAACGGGTGGACGCCAAAGGCACCGGAATGACCTTTGCCGACGTGTCCGAGGTGCACCGCGCCTACGGCAACCGGGTCGTTGACCTGCACGCCCGCATCAGGGTTCGGGTCCGAGACACCGGAGTCGGCGAAGACGGTGAAACCATAGGCCTGCCGAGGCTGGTGGAAACCACCGTCGGCCGGGCGCTGCTTTCAGAGCTTCTGCCCGATGGGCTCTCGTTCGATCTGATCAACAGGACGCTGAAAAAGAAGGAGATCTCCTCGCTGATCAACGGATGCTACCGCCAGGTGGGGCTCAAGGAGACCGTGGTGTTCGCCGACCAGCTCATGTACATGGGTTTCAACTACGCCACCAAGGCCGGGATCTCCATCGGCGTGGACGACATGGTGGTGCCCGAGCAGAAGAAGAAGATCCTTGACTCGGCGGAGGCTGCGGTTAAGGAGATCGAGGGGCAGTACGCATCGGGTCTGGTCACCTTTGGCGAGCGCTACAACAAGGTTGTCGATATCTGGTCCTACACCAATGAGCAGGTGGCCAAGGCCATGATGAGCAAACTGGGCACCGATACGGTGAAGGACAAGGACGGCAACAAGGTGGAGCAGCCGTCCTTCAACTCGATCTTCATGATGGCTGACTCCGGCGCTCGAGGCTCGGCGGCGCAGATCCGGCAGCTGGCCGGTATGCGCGGCCTGATGGCCAAGCCGGACGGCTCCATCATCGAGACCCCGATAACCGCCAATTTCCGCGAAGGCCTGGACGTGCTTCAGTACTTCATCTCCACCCACGGCGCGCGTAAGGGTCTCGCTGATACGGCGCTCAAGACGGCCAACTCGGGTTATCTGACCCGACGCCTGGTGGACGTGGCCCAGGACCTGGTGGTGACGGAAGTGGACTGCGGTACCGACAACGGAATGGTGATGACGCCGCTGATCGAAGGCGGCGACGTGGTCGAGCCCCTGCGCGAGCGGGTGCTCGGACGCACCACCGCCACCGATATTCTGACTCCCGGCAGCGACGAAGTCGCGGTGCCCGCCGGTACCCTGCTGGACGAGGAGTGGGTCGACCGGATCGAGCGCGTGGGCGTTGACGAGGTCCGGGTGCGCTCCGCCATCACCTGCGATACGCGTTTCGGCGTCTGCGCCGCCTGCTACGGAAGGGATCTCGCCCGCGGCGAGCCGGTCAACATCGGCGAGGCGGTGGGCGTGGTGGCGGCGCAGTCGATCGGCGAGCCGGGTACCCAGCTCACCATGCGCACCTTCCACATCGGTGGCGCCGCCTCGCGTGCAGCCGCGGTGGACAACATCGAGGTCAAATCCAACGGCAGCGTCAAGCTCCACAACATCAAGGTGGTCGAGCACGCCAGCGGCAACTACGTCGCGGTGTCGCGATCCGGCGAGCTCGCGATCCTGGACGATAACGGCCGCGAGCGTGAGCGATACAAGGTGCCCTACGGAGCGGTGATCACCGTTGCCGACGGCGACACGGTCGACGGCGGCCAGGTGGTGGCCAACTGGGATCCGCACACCCATCCGGTGATCACCGAGGTTGCCGGCACGGTGCGATTCAGCGACGCGGTAGAAGGCGTGACCGTGCAGCACCAGACTGACGAGGTCACCGGTCTTTCCAGTATCGTGGTCATGGACCCGAAGCAGCGCAGCGCCGCGGCGCGGGACATGCGCCCCATGGTGCGCCTGGTGG